>NZ_JAWJYP010000006.1:0-122076 GCF_033063275.1 Nitrosomonas sp. Is37
AAAAAGTTGAAGAAGATTTGGGTGGATGGGGGCTACAGCGGCCGCCTTGTGGAGTGGGCTGCAGAACAATTTAAATTATGTCTGGCAGTAGTGTTGCGCCCCAGGGAAGCCAGAAAATTTACATTGCTGCCCCGTCGCTGGGTAGTCGAGCGTACCTTCGGCTGGCTTAATCATTCGCGCCGACTTAGCAAAAGCTACGAGTGCCTAACGCGTACAGATGAAACTTGGATTTACATCGCTATGACCCGTATTATGTTGAGGCGATTAACCTAGAGCAGGAGTTTCCAAACAGCTTCTTAGTGGCTGTATGAAGTATAGATTGATGATTGATTTAAGGGTATTAGACGCTAGTTGCAGAACTTTTCACCTTTAGGAACAAAACGTTCAAGCCCTAATAATAATCTTTTTCAAAAGAAATAAGCACAGGATCTGAATTATACAATTCTTGATGTCAAATTTGACATCAAAAGTGTATTTTCAGTAATTTTGATAAAACTTCTTTGCTCTACTCCGTAAGAGTAATATAAACTGCTTAGTCTGATTACCCGCGTTTAGCAATAATCAGATTAATGACAGTGTTAATCTTTACTTTTATAAATTACAGCTGATTGAGAGTATCAATGTCGCTTAATTAGTAAAGTATTGATTAAGCGCTAAAAGTTTTTGATATTTTATTTTGATGGAATGTCACTTAAACGAATCAAATAATTTATACAAAGCATGTATTAAATCGATAAGGAACATTAATTATGAATGATACTTAATCATCTGATTATTTCCAGATCAGATGACTTATAAAAATGAGAGAGCTTGGCGGTGACCTACTTTCACATGTGATAACACACTATCATCGGCGCAACTTCGTTTCACGGTTCTGTTCGGAATGGGAAGAGGTGGTTCCAAAGCGCTATTGCCGCCAAGCATAACCTTTTATGTTTTAAAGTAGATTAAAACAAATAAACTTTTAATTGAATTTTTATATCAAGAAATAATAATAATAAATAATAACTTATTCTCAAAATTATAGGATCAAGCCGCACGGCCAATTAGTATCGGTTAGCTTAACATATTACTATGCTTCCACATCCGACCTATCAACGTTGTAGTCTTCAACGAGCCTTCAGGGGGATTTACTCCCCGGGAAATCTAATCTTGTGGCAAGTTTCCCGCTTAGATGCTTTCAGCGGTTATCTCTTCCGTACTTAGCTACCCGGCAATACGACTGGCGTCATAACCGGTACACCAGGGGTACGTCCACTCCGGTCCTCTCGTACTAGGAGCAGCCCCACTCAAATTTCCAACGCCCACGGCAGATAGGGACAAAACTGTCTCACGACGTTTTAAACCCAGCTCACGTACCACTTTAAATGGCGAACAGCCATACCCTTGGGACCGGCTACAGCCCCAGGATGTGATGAGCCGACATCGAGGTGCCAAACTCCCCCGTCGATATGAACTCTTGGGAGGAATCAGCCTGTTATCCCCGGCGTACCTTTTATCCGTTGAGCGATGGCCCTTCCATACAGAACCACCGGATCACTATGACCTGCTTTCGCATCTGCTCGACTTGTCAGTCTCGCAGTTAAGCACGCTTATGCCATTGCACTATCAGCACGATTTCCGACCGTACCTAGCGTACCTTCGTACTCCTCCGTTACCCTTTGGGAGGAGACCGCCCCAGTCAAACTGCCTACCATACACGGTCCCCAATCCAGATCATGGATCTAGGTTAGAACCTCAACAACACCAGGGTGGTATTTCAAGGACGGCTCCATATACTCTGGCGAGTATATCTCATAGCCTCCCACCTATCCTACACAAGCATTGTCAAAATCCAATGTAAAGCTACAGTAAAGGTGCACGGGGTCTTTCCGTCTAGCCGCGGGTAGATTGCATCTTCACAAACATTTCAACTTCGCTGAGTCCCAGGAGGAGACAGTGTGGCCATCGTTACGCCATTCGTGCAGGTCGGAACTTACCCGACAAGGAATTTCGCTACCTTAGGACCGTTATAGTTACGGCCGCCGTTTACCGGGGCTTCAATCAAGAGCTTGCACCCCATCATTTAACCTTCCGGCACCGGGCAGGCGTCACACCCTATACGTCCACTTTCGTGTTTGCAGAGTGCTGTGTTTTTATTAAACAGTCGCAGCCACCTTTTCATTGCAACCTCTTTCAGCTCCTCGTGCGAAACGATTCACTTACTTAAGGCACACCTTCTCCCGAAGTTACGGTGTCAATTTGCCGAGTTCCTTCTCCTGGGTTCTCTCAAGCGCCTTAGAATTCTCATCCTTCCCACCTGTGTCGGTTTACGGTACGGTCTTTACATAACTGAAGCTTAGCGGCTTTTCCTGGAAGCATGGTATTACTCACTTGGCACCCCGAAGAGTGTTTCGTTATCACGTCTCAACTTAGCCGCCCGGATTTGCCTAAGCAGCATGTCTACACGCTTCAACCAGGACATCCAACACCTGGCTGAGCTAACCTTCTCCGTCCCCGCATCGCATTATGTAAAGGTACTGGAATATTAACCAGTTTCCCATCGGTTACGCATTTCTGCCTCACCTTAGGGGCCGACTCACCCTGCGTCGATTAACGTTGCACAGGAAACCTTGGGTTTTCGGCGAGGAAGCTTTTCACTTCCTTTATCGCTACTCATGTCAGCATTCGCACTTCCGATACCTCCAGCAATTTTTACAAATCACCTTCACAGGCCTACGGAACGCTCTCCTACCATCCGCACTTACGTGCGAATCCCTAGCTTCGGTGTATAGTTTAGCCCCGTTACATCTTCCGCGCAGGACGACTCGATCAGTGAGCTATTACGCTTTCTTTAAAGGATGGCTGCTTCTAAGCCAACCTCCTGACTGTCTATGCCTTCCCACTTCGTTTACCACTTAACTATATCTTTGGGACCTTAGCTGAGGGTCTGGGTTGTTTCCCTCTCGACACCGAACGTTAGCACCCGATGTCTGTCTCCCATGCTCGAACTCTTTGGTATTCGGAGTTTGCAATGGTTTGGTAAGTCTCAATGACCCCCTAGCCATAACAGTGCTCTACCCCCAAAGGTTATACATGAGGCACTACCTAAATAGTTTTCGGAGAGAACCAGCTATTTCCAGATTTGTTTAGCCTTTCACCCCTACCCACAGCTCATCCCCTAATTTTTCAACATTAGTGGGTTCGGACCTCCACGAAGTGTTACCTTCCTTTCATCCTGGCCATGAGTAGATCATCTGGTTTCGGGTCTACACCCAGCAACTTAATCGCCCTATTAAGACTCGCTTTCGCTACGCCTCCCCTACTCGGTTAAGCTTGCTACTGAATGTAAGTCGCTGACCCATTATACAAAAGGTACGCAGTCACCCCATACAGGGCTCCCACTGTTTGTATGCATGCGGTTTCAGGATCTATTTCACTCCCCTCCCGGGGTTCTTTTCACCTTTCCCTCACGGTACTTGTTCACTATCGGTCGATTACGAGTATTTAGCCTTGGAGGATGGTCCCCCCATCTTCAGACAGAATTTCACGTGTTCCGCCCTACTTTTTTCAATCCTAGTTCCACATTAAAATTTTCGCCTACGAGACTATCACTCTCTATGGTTCAACTTTCCAGAAGATTTGACTAATTCTAATGCTAAAGATTGATGGCTCCTCCCATTTCGCTCGCCACTACTTTGGGAATCTCGGTTGATTTCTTTTCCTCTGGCTACTTAGATGTTTCAGTTCGCCAGGTTCGCTTCACTCACCCTATGAATTCAGGTGAGGATGACCCTTGCGGGCCGGGTTTCCCCATTCGGAGATCTCCGGATCAAAGCTTGTTTATCAGCTCCCCGAAGCTTATCGCAGATTTCCACGTCCTTCATCGCCTGTAATCGCCAAGGCATCCACCGCATGCACTTATTTGCTTGATCCTATAATTTTGAGAACTTCTTTTTCTTGATACACAACTCCAGAATTTCAAGTATTATCTAATTCTTCCGATAATATCTCATGCTTAAACAAATATTAATTTTATTAATCTAATTAATATTTAGATTTCAGCTTTTCTCAGTTCTGAATCTGTTTGATATACAATCTACTTTTAATCTACTTCTTCTATTTTTTAAAGAGCATAGTCAAAACAAACAACCAGATACGAGCTTACCTCTAATGATTTTGCGAGATTTCTCTCTTTCCATTAAAATTAAAACATAGTATGGTGGAGGTGAACGGGATCGAACCGATGACCCCCTGCTTGCAAAGCAGGTGCTCTCCCAGCTGAGCTACACCCCCTATTTGGTGGGTCTGGGTGGACTTGAACCACCGACCCCACGCTTATCAAGCGTGTGCTCTAACCAACTGAGCTACAGACCCATAAAGGATCCTATTTTAGCACAACCTTTCGCATCGTATCTGATTTGTTTTTTTAACTTTTTAAACAACCAATAAATTGTAGGCGCTTAGCAATATTTCATTAGAAAGGAGGTGATCCAGCCGCAGGTTCCCCTACGGCTACCTTGTTACGACTTCACCCCAGTCATAACTCTCACCGTGGCAAACGCCCTCCTTGCGGTTAGACTATCTGCTTCTGGTGAAAACTACTCCCATGGTGTGACGGGCGGTGTGTACAAGACCCGGGAACGTATTCACCGCGACATGCTGATCCGCGATTACTAGCGATTCCGACTTCACGGAGTCGAGTTGCAGACTCCGATCCGGACTACGACGCGCTTTCTGAGATTAGCTCCCCCTCGCGGGTTGGCAACCCTCTGTACGCGCCATTGTATTACGTGTGAAGCCCTACCCATAAGGGCCATGAGGACTTGACGTCATCCCCACCTTCCTCCGGTTTGTCACCGGCAGTCTCACTAAAGTGCCCAACTTAATGATGGCAATTAGTGACAAGGGTTGCGCTCGTTGCGGGACTTAACCCAACATCTCACGACACGAGCTGACGACAGCCATGCAGCACCTGTGCCTCGATTCCCTTTCGGGCACTTTCACATCTCTGCGAAATTTCGAGCATGTCAAGGGTAGGTAAGGTTTTTCGCGTTGCATCGAATTAATCCACATAATCCACCGCTTGTGCGGGTCCCCGTCAATTCCTTTGAGTTTTAATCTTGCGACCGTACTTCCCAGGCGGTCAACTTCACGCGTTAGCTACGTTACCTAATCTTTAAATAGATCCGACAACTAGTTGACATCGTTTAGGGCGTGGACTACCAGGGTATCTAATCCTGTTTGCTCCCCACGCTTTCGTGCATGAGCGTCAGTGTTAACCCAGGGAGCTGCCTTCGCCATCGGTGTTCTTCCACATCTCTACGCATTTCACTGCTACACATGGAATTCCACTCCCCTCTGTCACACTCTAGTCATATAGTTTCAAACGCAATTCCCAGGTTAAGCCCAGGGATTTCACATCTGACTTATACGACCGCCTGCGCACCCTTTACGCCCAATAATTCCGATTAACGCTTGCACCCTACGTATTACCGCGGCTGCTGGCACGTAGTTAGCCGGTGCTTCTTATGTCGGTACCGTCATTCGTTATGGATATTAGCCACAACTATTTCTTCCCGACCGAAAGAGCTTTACAACCCGAAGGCCTTCTTCACTCACGCGGCATGGCTGGATCAGGCTTTCGCCCATTGTCCAAAATTCCCCACTGCTGCCTCCCGTAGGAGTCTGGGCCGTGTCTCAGTCCCAGTGTGGCTGGTCGTCCTCTCAGACCAGCTACTGATCGTTGCCTTGGTAAGCCTTTACCTTACCAACTAGCTAATCAGGCATCGGCCGCTCTAAAAGCACAAGGTCTTTCGATCCCCTGCTTTCCTCCTCAGAGATTATGCGGTATTAGCACATCTTTCGATGCGTTATCCCCCACTTTAAGATACGTTCCGATGTATTACTCACCCGTTCGCCACTCGCCACCAGGGTTGCCCCCGTGCTGCCGTTCGACTTGCATGTGTAAAGCATGCCGCCAGCGTTCAATCTGAGCCAGGATCAAACTCTTCAGTTAAATTTAATTCTATTTGCTCAGCTTTTAGTATATATTTAGCATTAATATACTAATCACCTTGTATACTCTTAGTGATTAATTTGTTAACCAAATTAATTATATTTACTAAGCGCCTACATTTATTGGCTGTTTATTTTTAAAGAGCTTGTTGCTTTCGTTTTTTATTTCGTCTCAAGCAACAGAGAAATGAATTATACAGACCCTAATTTTTTCGTCAAGCTTTTGAATCATTTTTTTGCAAAAAGATTTTTCAATCAGCGAATATAACAAGCTTAAATTCATTATTTGTTTGCAAATTCAATGAATTATATGCCAATCAAAAAATTTACAGCTTATTGTTTCATCTTTACCCGTTGTTACTACTTTGCAAAGATTAATTGAGTTCGCTACCAGATAATGCGATACCCCCCCTGACACCCTGCATAAAATCAATCTATATATAGCTTTTTAGTTAGTGCTATAAATTAGATTAGATAGCCGACTTTCTCTCCGAATGCTATTCCCCCTTAACTTCCAGAGTAATAATTAATTCTCGCTCAGTAACTGGCCAGATCAATTTTAATTTGACTGCCTGCATAATCTTTTCATAACCTCCTTCCGATTGAGATACGGAAAAGTGAGGCTGCGCATATAATCTGATTGGAACAGACGTACTAATCAATAATGCACCTTGCAGAACAACATCTTCCATTGTAATGTTAGTTACATCAGCTAAATCCAGAACTCGTCCAAAACCGCCCAACACCGTCGATTCATCTTTAACATAACATCCACCTGGGCCATCGCAACTGGGCATAGCTAAATTGATCTCGGTTTCCATATGACCCACCAAATTCCCAGACAAGTCATATGAAACTAAAATACGGTTGCCAGAAAGCTCTAATTCCTTAACTACTTGACATTGATCAGTTTTGGACACAAAACGGATACGACACTCATCATGTGATTCGAGCTGATAAATCAGCGATACCCTGTTTAGGCTGTCATAAAATAAGTTTTGCGCATGGATGTCAATCTCTAAGTCAGAAAGGGTAATTTGATCCTTGAAATTGATCCGATCATGCGCAGACACAATTCCTGCACTGTTATGTTTTGGTATTTCATGCGCATCTGGTTGTATTTTGCAGTAGTAATGCTCTATTTGGCGACGCAGCGTGTCACCAAAATTATGCTCAAGCAGATAGGCATCAAATTCACATATGCTCGCACTTCCATCGAGTTTAGCTACAACCTGGAGCATTCCATTATGCAAATAAGCCTCTTCCACACCGTCCAGATCAGTGTCTTCGATAAAAAAAGCAGGGCGTGGCGCACAGGCATCCAGCAAAGCTTCCAATTCGACAATATTATTGTATATAGCTCGCCGTAGGTGAGGGAGATACAGACCACCAAATAAGCCATGCCAATAAGCATCATTGGCCTGTGCTGCATACAGTTTTTGTCGCATCGCATTAGTAGACTGTGTTACTGGCAGCGCAGCAAAACGGGCAGAAAGGGATAGCATACGCTTGTGCATCCAGTTCGATTCGGGATAGCGAGTAAAAAAGTTTTTCCAGATACCCCCTCGTAGAAACGATTTATTATGTTCATACCAGCCAGCTGCTTTTGCCTGGGATACCAGATCAGTATAAGCATTAGCTGGCCCAGCAGGGAGCGTCCACTCATTCATCTCAATGTAGGAGGTAGTCGGCAGATAAATTATTCCATGAGATTTTTCTAAAGCATGATAATCATGATAATGCCGAGGAAAAATTTTGGGAGAAGCAAGTACGCCCTGAATAAATTGCTCAAGCCAGCCATTCTCATATACCCACTGATAGGTCTCAGGCCAGATGCCAAATTTCTCGATGTCGTCAAAATAAACAGCGGCAATACCTTTGTTTGTCGTTGAGTTTTCAACCAGGGACTCGATATACGCCACTGCTTCATGCACTGGAGAAAAAGGTAGCTTATAACGAAGTGTTTCAGAAATAGGAAAAAGATCCAGCACGCGACCGTCTTCTTCAGTGGTAAAAAAACCACTGAGCTCCGCTTTGGTTTTACCTGCGCAAATAAAATGATAATCATCTACGATTGCATAGCGAATACCACAGTCTACCAGCGCGGGCACCACTGTTGATTCCCATACCCGCTCGGTCAGCCAAGCACCCTGAGGACGCTGCCCGAATCTGTTCTCTAACTTCCTGGAAAAAGTCTCGATTTGCCCGATACGATCCCGATTGGGAATAACTGCTAATATTGGTTCAGTTTCTCCCGCACCGAAAAGCTCCACTTGTCCCCGCATGACCATATCACGTAACAAAGCCATATCAGCGGGGTAATGCTCAAACAAGAAATCAAGTAACCATCCTGAAAAATGGAGAGCAAACTTAAAATCTGGATAGCGATACAAAACCTGTAAAAAAGGCCTATAGCAACGCACATGTGCATCGACCAAAACTTCAGCAAAATTACCAACCGGCTGATGCGCATGAACACCAAATAGTAAAGATATAGACTGAGACATCACTAAATTTCACTCATTTTGTGCTAGGGATAATTTGAAGCTCCTAAACTATATATTTCTTATTTTTATTAAAATAATTTATATATTTGGAGCCCATTCTTTTCAACTTAACTAGACTTACGATGAACGCCGCATCGTTTCAATCACTCCAGTATATCGTCCACCACGGCTGATAGGCTCAAGCACGATTGCGGGCACAGGCAGTTTCAGCAAACGATAGAGGTTGGCAAGATTTTTGCGAAACAGTTGATCAAAGCTAGCAACTGTCTGTGGAGAGTTATAATCACCAAACCACCAGAACCAGTCCGAACTCTCACATGATGCAAGCTGTTGTTCTGCCAATAATTTCTCTTCATCCGTCAGACGCCCGCTCTTCATTACAAGATCATAACTCTGTTTAGCCGCACACAATAGATCCCAGGCTAAATTTTTATCATGATCACCTATCCAAGTTGAAAAAGTGCCGTAAACCCAACTTCCTGCTGCTAGCGCAGGTAAAATTTTGGTTTCAGCCTGCGTATAAGTTAAATTCACAATATAGTCACGATAAGTCGTTGTTTGAATGAACGAGTGATTTTCAAGTAAATCGTAAAGATCAGTAAGAAAATAGTAACCATTATAAGGATAAGATTCCCAAGCATTTTCACCATCGAGAATGACACTTACAATTGGATACGTAACCGCTTGCACCTCCTGATGAATTTTTTCAAGCGTATGAACAAAATTCTCTGCTGCATCGCGTCCAAACCATTTTGAGTATTCGAATCCGATCATATCGGATAATTTGTCATCACGAAAAAAACAAAATATCCCTTTTTTTTCATCCGATACCCGGTAGGGACGGTAAAGATAGTTACTCCGATCTGGTAAAGATTGATCCGGATACGATTTATGCAAACTGTTAATCAATACACCCTCACCACTGGCGCTCCACTGGCAGTCCAATTCCATGAAGATATCCAGCAAAGCTTTTGACATGGCCCCCTCAGCAGGCCAGATACCCGCAGGCTGCATATGGAAGCGCTGCTTGTGACTATTGATGGCTGTTTTTACATGAAACGTAACGCGTTCACGCCCCCCTGGATAGATTGCATTCGAAGGTAAAGTAACATCAGGAAGACTATCACGAGCTGACGAGAAATCAATCAGTAAGGGGGCCAGCGGATGAAAATGAGGCGTAGTTGATAATTCGATTTGACCCTTGGCAGCAAGTTCACGGTAACGTGGAATCAATTCCTGGATAAGTTTTCCAATAAGATTGAATAATTGCAATCTATCTGCATAGCTGAAATTTTTACCTTGCGTCATGAGCTTTACCACGATCTCATGACTTCGCCGCACACTTTCCCCCATCCATGCAAGGTGGTACCACGTTAACAAATCAGCCAGGTACTGACCGGAAACATAGATTAAATCCTTATCCCCGTGCCCTTTCAACATATCGTACAAATCACGCAAATGTTGATAAGGCGGATAAGGTTTCAACATGGTGGCATGATTGCTCTGAAAGCAGCTATTCAATATAGCCAAGCGTTCATTTACCGTGATCCTATTCAGATCAGGAATAGCAAGTAAGCGCAATAATGGATCCCGTATTTTTTTCTGTGTAAACTGGTGAGCATAATCTTCAATTTGATCCAGCAATATTGGCACAAAATTGACGATCGCTTTGACACGAGGATGTTGTTCGAGATGATGCGCCATGTCAGTGTAATCTTTGATTGCATGCAGATATACCCACGGCAGCACAAATTCACCTGTTTCATGGTCCCGATAATCGGGTTGGTGCATGTGCCATAGTAAAACGAGATTCAGTGGTTTCATGACCTAAAAGCAGATTGTCTAATTACTTAAAAGAAATCTAAATACATGAGTAAGGGCAATATATTGGCACATTCCATAGTATACAATGCCTATTCTGCTACCATGATAATGAGCTCAGGCTTGCATTACCTTCTACTACCCCCCTCTTTTAGATTTTCTTTAACGAATATAGTGTATGCTTTGACCTAGCATTTCCGGCGTAATGAGTGTTATCCCCTTTTTTGTTACATAGAATCGCTTACTATCTTCTTCTGGATCGAATCCAACTTTCAATCCTTCGGGTATGACGCAGTTTTTTTCAACGACTACTCGCTTCAAATGTACGTGCCGACCTATGTCTACATTGGGAAGCACGACCGAGTCCTCGACGCCCCCATAACTGCGAACCTGAACATTGGAAAATAATAATGAGCGACGAATAGTTGCACCACTAATAATACAACCTCCTGAAACCATAGAGTCAAGTGCATGCCCTCGTCGATCCTCATCATCAAAAACAAATTTAGCAGGCGGTAATTGTTCTTGGTAGGTCCAGATCGGCCAGTCTTCATCATATAGATTCAGATCAGGCGTTACTGTCGTAAGATCAATATTGGCTTCCCAGTATGCATCCACTGTTCCCACGTCGCGCCAGTAAGGAACACCTGCAGCCATATTGACACAACTGCTCTGGAAGCTATGCGCATAAACACGATGATTGCTGACCAGGTACGGAATTAAATTTTTACCAAAATCGTGCGAGGATTGACTATCATCGTGATCGCGAATCAATTGCTCAAACAGAAATGAAGCATTAAAGAGGTAAATACCCATACTAACCAATGCACGATCCGGCTGTCCTGGCATGGGGGCGGGATTGTCTGGTTTCTCAGTAAAATTAGTAACATGCCATTTATCGTTTACAGCCATAACCCCAAAAGCAGAGGCTTCTTCCAGCGGCACTTCCAAGCAAGCAACAGTAATGTCCGCTCCTCTTTCTACATGCTCGGCAAGCATTCTACTGTAATCCATTTTATAGACATGATCGCCACCTAATATCAGAACATAATTAGGATCATGATAACGCAAGATATCAAGATTCTGAAAAACAGCATCTGCGGTACCTTGATACCAGGTTTCTTCAGTTCGCTGTTGCGCTGGAAAAAGCTCAACATATTCTTTGAACCGCCCATCAAGAAAACTCCAGCCGCGCTGGATATGGCGAATCAGACTCTGCGCTTTGTATTGAGTAAGAACTCCAATACGCCGCACACCCGAATTGACACAGTTGGACAGTGGGAAATCTATAATGCGGAATTTACCGCCAAACGGAACCGCTGGTTTAGCACGCCAGTCTGTTAGATGATGCAAACGGCTGCCACGTCCGCCTGCCAGTATTAATGCAAGCGCATTATGTGTAAGCATTCAATATCTCCCGATCTGAGAAGATCCATCTACTTGACAAGGGTAACCAATACATCAATCGCAACGCGGGCAACCCACCATAGAAAATAAAATAATCTAGTAAATGTTACATATTTACCACGATCAAGCTTCGCTACTTTAAAATATGAGCTGTAATATGTAATCTATTGTATTTATACGATCTCATCTTACTGGATCTTAATTGTCATTTCCAGACATAACGGCCTCTTGTTCTCTTTCTTGTTCTCTTGTTAGTTACGATTTAAGCCTATGAAATCTGAACTTGTACATATAAATACCGATTCATTGCGAGAAGCATTGCTGGCCGCACGATTACATAATCCATTTGATTATCTGGGCCTGCATAAGGAGCAGGATGATGAGTTGGTAGCAAGAGTATTTCAGCCTTATGCTGCCAATGCATGGATCCAGACAGCCAATGGTTTTGAGTCAATGAGGCGGATACAGGATGACGGTATCTTTGAATGGCGTGGCAAAACACTTCCGGTACGCCCCTATCTCCTGCGGATCGAAGAAAATACTCCAATGGGAGCTGTGCGTGAATTATATGATGCCTATGCTTTTCCTTTGCAAATTTCCGATCATGATTTGTATTTATTCAATGAAGGCAATCTGCACCAGGCTTATCGAACCTTGGGTGCACATCCAGTAGCCATTGATGGAATTGCTGGTATCCGCTTTGCAGTCTGGGCACCCAATGCTGAACGGGTCAGCATAGTGGGTGATTTTAATCGTTGGGATGGGCGAATACATCCGATGGCTGTTCATCCTCATAGTGGCGTATGGGAACTATTTATTCCTGGCTTACCGAGTGGCACCCTTTACAAATATGAGATTCGCAATCGTGATACTGGCGAGATCCTGATTAAGACAGATCCTTACGCAAATTACCATGAGCTGCGCCCCAGCAATGCAGCCCGTACTCCACTGGTAGAAAATTTTGTTTGGCAGGATGCAGACTGGCTGCAAAAACGTGCTGGCTGGGACTGGCTACATGCGCCGCTGAATATCTATGAAATCCATGCAGGTTCATGGAAGCGGCATCCAGATGGACGTTTCTATACCTATCGTGAGCTTGCCCAGCACTTGATCCCCTATCTACTCGAAATGGGTTATTCACATGTTGAATTATTGCCGATATCAGAGCACCCACTCGATGAATCCTGGGGTTATCAGACAACAGGTTATTTCGCAGTAACAAGTCGTTATGGTTTACCAGAAGATTTTAAATTTTTTGTCAACGCTTGTCATCAAGCAAACATCGGAATTATCCTGGACTGGGTGCCAGCCCATTTCCCACAGGATACCTTTTCCTTAGCCCGCTTCGACGGCACTGCCCTGTACGAACATGAAGATCCTCGTCTGGGATTTCATCAAGACTGGGGAACATTTATCTTCAATTACGGGCGCAATGAAGTGAAATCATTTTTACTATCGAGCGCACATTATTGGTTAAATGTATTCCATCTCGATGGGTTACGCGTTGATGCGGTAGCGTCAATGCTCTACCTCGACTACTCACGCAAAGCAGGAGAATGGTTACCCAATAAATACGGTGGCCGGGAAAATCTCGATGCGATAGATTTTCTGCGCGAGTTAAATATCATGGTACATGAAGAGTTTCCCGGTGCAATCACTTTAGCGGAAGAATCTACCGCCTGGCCAGCAGTATCACGCCCCACTTACGTAGGCGGATTAGGGTTTTCCATGAAATGGAACATGGGCTGGATGAATGACACGCTCACTTATATGAAATTTGATCCTATCCACCGTCGCTATCACCACAATGAGCTGACTTTCAATCAACTATACGCCTATACCGAAAATTTTGTATTGCCATTATCACACGATGAAGTGGTGCATGGCAAAGGCTCCTTGTTAGCCAAAATGCCGGGAGATGCCTGGCAGAAATTTGCCAACTTGCGTTTGTTGTTTACCTACCAACTGACTTGTCCTGGCAAAAAGCTTAATTTCATGGGGAACGAGTTTGCTCATGGATCTGAATGGCAAGTTAGTAAAGGGCTTGACTGGAATTTGCTAGAACATGAGTTTCATCGTGGCGTAAAGATGGCTTTGCATGACCTGAACCATCTTTATATGAATACACCCGCATTGCATCAGCTTGATTTTTTCGCGGAAGGGTTTAGCTGGATTGATTGTCATGATGCAGATCAATCTGTAATTAGCTATCTGCGCCGCGCGCAGGATGGTTCGTTTAGGCTGATCGTATTAAATTTCACGCCAGTGCCGCGCGTGAAATACCGTATTGGTGTTCCTTTTAGCGGCTCCTACCAAGAAATATTTAATAGTGACTCTATTTATTATGGCGGCAGTAATATAGGAAATGCTGGCTGGATTATCACGACTGGAGAATCCTGGTTGGACTTTGCAGATTCCCTCATGATCACTCTGCCACCATTAGCCGGGATTATCTTGGCGCCGAGTAATGCTTAAACAGCCTTGCACCTCCCAATCTTTCGATTTACTGTAGCAGCGATCTACATCCACAACAGCACCACGAACAAATAGGATTTGTTTAGGGTTAATTTGCATTATCTACAGAAACAAAAATTGCGCTTAGCAGGCTATTGAAAAACGTATTCGAGACAGTCGATGATAGGCAAAAACAGGCGAAAAAAGCGGAGTTTATACCTGATAAATCAGCATTTTGAACCTGTTTTTAACACCGCAGCGGCAACGTAGATAGTTTTTCAACAACCTGTTAGAACACTTGACTTCAGTTTTTCAATGCATTAATCCATTTGCTATACAATCGATCAGCAATAGTATTCAGTAGCGGCACACGAAACTCCAGATCCATTTGCATTGCCTCAGCTGGTTGCACTGCGGGACTTGCCAGGTTCTGTGCAATTTCTGCCGTATTGACTTTACTCCAGTTACGCACCATTTCTTCAGTCATCTCCACATGGCACTGCATCCCCAGATGAATTCCTAATGCAAATGCCTGATTTTGGCAATAAACGCTGGAAAGCAGCAACGCTGCTCCAGCAGGCAAAGAAAATGTTTCACCATGCCAGTGAAATGATTCAAATTCCTTTAAATCTCCTAACCACTCGTGGGCAACTTGATTATCTGCCACGCTGACTTTTCCCCAGCCTAGTTCTTTGATAGGATTCGCCTCAACGATACCTCCTAACGCTTTGGACATGAGTTGCCCACCTAAACAATGCCCCAATACAGGTACATCATGAATTACCGCTTGCTTGATCAAAGCAAGTAATGGCTCAATCCAGGGCAGGCTATCGTTGACGCTCATGGGGCCTCCCATCAGAACCAACCCACTGAATGGATGAATATTGACAGGAAGATGCTCTCCCTGGTCGATGCTAATTAGCTGCCAAGGAATATGATTGTTATCAAGAAATGTGGCAAAATAACCAGGTCCTTCGATAGGGGAAAATCTAAAAATTGCAACTGATTTCATGGCAATAACCTTTCTGGCGATAACAAATCTTGTACTGCTAATTGTAACTTTTTTCCATTGAATTCTTTCTTCTGATTGTACTTTTAAATGCTTTTGTGTACTGGAACAGGCATACGCACTTTTTTCAAATTCAAATTAATCGATCGCCATTCACTTTTCAATCAGGTTGACAGACCAAGAGGAATAACACTCTGTTTTTCCATTCTTTTAATCAATAGTTATGACAATAAACAATACCACGTTTTCTGATTTAGTTCGTTTAGAGCAATTGCGCCACATTGAAACGAGCAAAGCAGAAGCACTGTCATACGCAAGCATCGCTGACATGGAAAGCCATGCTGCTTCTAATTTCAATTACACTGTTTTTCTAAAACGGTTAACAAGCCGTGCTCGGCGCTTGATTCAGGACAATGCGCTAGCCACAACATTACAACATCCTCAAAAATTGTTTATTCGTGCCAGCCGAATAAGTTTGATGGTCGCGGCAATTCTGGGAGCATTGGCAGCGGGTAATGCAGTTGGCGAGTCTTCCACGCTGAACATATACTGGTTATTAGCGGTTTTGCTTGGCTTTAATTTGATTTCCATCATGCTGTGGATGGCAGGCATTTCATTTAATTTACAAGGATTGAGCGCAGGGGTTGTCGCTCAGCTGACTTGCTGGTTACCTTATCGACATAAGGAAAAGGAAAGTGATTCGATTGCTTCACTTGCCGCACGCGGCTGGTGGGAAACTAATTTAACTGGTACAGTCGGCAAATGGCGTATCAGTGTCCTCACTCATCAATTTTGGCTGACTTATCTAGCGACTGGCCTAGTCTTACTAGTGCTGCTCATGATGGCGAAGCAATACGACTTTATTTGGGGAACCACATTACTGCCGGAAAGTAGCTTTCCTGAACTGACTCAATGGCTGAGTAAGCCTATGGAATTTTTGGGGTTGATTCCTCCCGACAGCTACCAGATTGCAGCAAGCCGGGTTGGCGCAGTTTTCCAAGATGCAGAGACAAGAGGTGCTTGGGCCAAATTTTTGCTGGGAGCCTTATTGCTCTACGGCATTCTACCTCGCCTCATATTGCTGCTAGTTTCTGTGATGATGCAAAAACTGGCTGAACATCGTTTCAAGCTGGATCTTTATTTGCCTTACTATATAACGTTACGACAACGCTTAATGGCGCACGAATTTGAGTCTATCGTCATCGATGCAGACCCTAATATAGTAATAGAAAAAAAGATTACTCCCCGACAAGCTGGCCAGGGAATACCGCAGAATGCACTCGCAATTGGGATTGAGCTTGATGATCATATCGTTTGGCCAAATGGTATGAACTGTAGCAAAAATGTCATTGATCAGACGTCGTTTTCGGAAGCAACTAACATCATCAAAAAATCTGATAGTGCGTTGCTGATTGGTGTGGCCGCTCATCGCCTGCCAGATAGAGGCGTGCAGCGGACCATCAGGGAGTTGATTACCTATACCTCAGGGGAGGTCTGGCTGATTTTATTGCGCAGCCGCGCAGCCATTCCCGTTGCAGACACACGCAAAATCGCATGGTTCCGAACGGCTGAGGCATGCGCTATTTCCGCTGAATGCGTCATCACTCAATAATCATGAAAGCAGCAAACGAGACATCACACCAGGATATTCACTCATTGCTAAATGTTGCAGTTGTAGGTCACACTAATACCGGTAAGACCTCGCTGATTCGCACCATGCTGCGAAGCACTCAATTCGGTGAAATTGAAGATGGTGCAGGAACTACTCGCCATGTAGAACGGGCAACTATTTTTGCTGATAATGAAGCCATATTGAATTTACATGACACCCCGGGCATTGAGGATTCTCATGCGTTGTTAAGGCAACTTAAATCGATCAGCGCGCAGCATAAATCGCTTTCACCAGTTGAAATATTGGAAAAGTTTATTGCAGCTACGACTATCGATGATCCGTTAGAGCAAGAAGCTAAGGTCATCAGGCAAATATTGCGCAGTGATGTCTTATTGTACATTATTGATGTGCGCGAGCCTGTATTGGAAAAATATCTGATTGAAATCGAGATACTCAGCAAGGCCATGAAACCCATCATCCCGATTTTCAATTTTATTGCTGACCATACAGCAGAGCTCGCCATCTGGCGAAAAAAACTGGCCGCTTTTAATATTCACGCTTCACTAGAATTCGATACAGTTGCTTTTTCTTTTGAAGCAGAGAAACGGTTGTATCAGAAAATACAAAGCCTGGTGGAATTACACTATGATCGATTGCAGAAACTCATCAATTACCGCGCCAAGGTATGGGATCAACTCTGCCTATCTGCAGCTAAACGCATCGTTGAGCTAATTGTGTCCGTTGCCTGCTATCGGGAAAGTAAACGGAGCCAGAACGATAGTAGTACAAATTCAATCGCCGTCCAAAAATTAAAGGATTTTGTAAGAAAATCCGAGCAAAGCTGTTTAAGGGATTTGTTAACCATTTTTAATTTCTCAGAAAAAGACATTGCTCTCCAAAAAATTCCTGTAAGCAATGGCCAATGGCAGCTTGATATATTCGCCCCCGGCGTACTCAAAGCTTATGGTCTTGATGTTGGCAGCGCTGCACTCAAAGGTGCAGCAACAGGAGCAGGAATTGATCTGATGGTGGGTGGATTAAGTTTAGGAGCAGCCACTGCCCTGGGCGCGATTGCTGGCACTGGTTGGTCAACATTCAAACGCTACGGCAAGGAAATCAAAGCCAAAATTCAAGGTACACAATGGTTGTGTGTTGATGAAAATACGCTGCAGATACTCTATCTCCGTCAACAGCAATTGTTGTCAAAACTGATGCATCGCGGTCATGCTGCTTACCATGTAGACCAGATCGATACTGCTACTGTATCTACTTCAGAAAAATTACCCAGTAACTGGCTCGACATTATTAGTACCCTGCAACAAAATCCGGCATGGTACAAATCTTCTACCTCTCGAAATCAAGATCCACAATATCAAAATATTGAAGCCAAGCTGATCAATACCTTGCTAGCTAACGGCTAAGCCCACCCTGAACTCGTTAAGAAACATGCAGCGGCAAGCCTTCAAGAGCATGGCACATGGAACGCACTGACACCGCCAAGATAACTCACAGTCATCTTATATTTGAAGAAATCCGGTAGATTCAGCTTTCATTCAGGATCTGCTCGATAAGATGACAATCAGTATCGTGCATAACGAATCCATCTCGATTGCTAGCAGTTGAACCCAGCATAATGAGAATCACTAAATAATGTTTAATTTGATCATTAATTTTGTTTAACCCGGATATTTCGCTAGGCCGGCCTGGCGGAATATCCAGGTTAACTCCATTAAACTCAAATAAAGATTGCTATGAAAAGATTCAGACTGATTTGTATGACTATCGCCTTGGTTGGATTAGTATCGGCAGCTCCGGCATGGACCGCTGACAGAGAAAATGCCGACTTTGACGGTGGTGATTTCGGAGGTGATTTTGATGGCGTTGGTGATTCTGTGAGTGACTACGGGGGCAGCGATTTTGATGCCGGTGGTGATTTTGGGAGTGATTTCGGTGGGAATGATTTCAGAGGTGACTTTGACCAGAATGAAGACTTTGCAGATAATTTTGAGCAACCAAACGATTTTGCGGTAGACGATGACGCTCGCTATGATCTTGGGTCTGCTCAAAGCGAAGGGTTTTCCCAGGAAAAAACCTTAATTCAAGACAATCAATCTACCGAGTTCGATCAACCCCCTAAGGAAGGTGAGCTTGTTCAGGGTAATTTTCAGGATGATTTATATGCTGGAGCGGCTAAGACTGACGAATCTACCCAGGTTGATCAAGCATCTCAGGATGGTAAATTTACCCAACCAGCTCAATCTCCTCAAAGTGACGAATCAACTCAAACTAGTCAACCTGGTCAGGAAACTGGAGCCACACAGGATAATCAATTAACACAAAATGATGAATCTGCTCCAGTCAATCAAGCTGCTAATGGAGATGGTTCCACCCAGAATGATCAGCCTACACAGACAGGGGAATCGACTCAGTCAGATCTATTAATGCAAAAAGGTGACACCACACAAATAGTCCAGCCTACCCAGGAAGGTGGATCAGTTCAGATAGATCAGTCCATCCAAACCAATGTTGCTGCTCAGGGTGATTCCTTGACCCAGAACATTAATATCCAGAACGTTCAATCGATTCAGAATAATGGACATGATTATAACGGTGGACTTAGCCACGGTATTTGGCATGGCCATCATCACGGATATCACCATGATTTTGATATTGGTTTTGGACTAGGTGTCGGCCTAGGATTGGGACTTGATCCTTTTTATTCTTTTACTCCTTTCAGCGGCTTTGGTTATTATGGATATGGTGGCTTTGCACCTTATAGTGGTTTTGGTTTCTACCGTAGTTTCGATTCTTTTGGAGGAATTGGTTTTTATAGTAGTTATGTTCCTTTTGGTTATGTTGGCTCTGGTCCCTATAGCCATTTTGGCTACTATCCGTTAGGTGGTTTCCCTGCAGTAGTTGCCGCGCCGGTATTGCCAATAACCATGATCAGTGCACTGCCCAGCAAATCGACTTATATGCAGCAACAAAATGTCCCACAATCTGCTCCTGAGCCAAAAACCAATTACTGGCACTATTGTCGAAATCCAGAAGGGTATTACCCTTATGTCAGAAAGTGCCCTGATGGCTGGGTAAAAATTCCTCCACAGCCTTCTTAATCAAATCATAAAGGAAATCTAGTTATGTCTAGAATTGCCAAATTCTCCATGCTGCTGCTACTTACGCTGCTAGCAGCATGTGTTCACATACCGACGGGACCAAGTGTAATGGTCTTACCCGCTGCAAATAAAACCTTTGATCAATTTAGAGCTGATGACTCTTCCTGTAGACAATTTGCCAGCGAACAAGTCAGTGGTCAAACACCACGCCGCGCATCCATATTGAGTGGCGTAGAAACCGCCGCTGTTACAACTGCATTAGGCGCCATCGCAGGGGCTGCTTTTGGAGGTGGGCGAGGTGCTGCAATTGGTGCAGGGGGGGGCTTATTAGCGGGAGGATTGGCTGGAAGCAGTGCTGCCCAATCTTCAAGAGATATCAATCAACAGCGCTACGATACAGCTTATATGCAGTGCATGTATGCCAATGGTCATCACATTCCCTCCCCGGGACGCTTTGTCAATGAAGGATACTCAAGCAGTAGTGGCAGACCGACACCTCAGCGCGCTCCTTCAGGCAGCTATCCACCTCCGCCTCCAGGTAGTCCACCACCGCCCCCTCCTAACTAAATTTAGTTAATGATACTACTTCAAACGTAAATAAGGAGAACCATGAAATAAATTCATAGCGTAAATAGCGTAGTTAGTTGGATTCAGAATCTTTTAACTTTTTAGGAGAAATTAGGAGAAAGTATGAAAAATATGTTTTTATCATCAAGTCTTGTCGTTATAGGTTCAGTTTTATCCATGTCGAGTCACGCTGATCCTATGGCAGTATTTAAAGGACAAGCTATTTTTTTGGCAGCTAACAATAGTCTCACTGTTATGCCGGATTCACCCGCTCAGCTATCCTGCCGCTATGACGAAGTTAATAACGTTTTTATTTCAGCTTCTACCACTACTCCCTCTAGCGTACGAATTCCAGGCGCATTTGATATAAAAGTAGTAGGGAATGATGCCTATGTAGCGACTTCAACTTTAGTAAATGATGTTCCAACTACAAATTATGTTAAACACAATGTAAGTGCTTGCTTACCCGAGGGATCGTTTACTCCTGCCATAGTTCGCGCTGATCTCTCTGCGGGTAAAATGACCATACCTTGCGTTCTAGCCGATGGTCATGAATATACAGTTGAAATGGATCAACGCGGTAATTCCATGAACTGGGAAGTTACTTTTGCAGAACCAGGCTGTCAATAATCGCACTTCACTGTTAGTGACTACCCGCTCGGTGGGCGGAATTGTTTACAACCCCGCCCACCTCCATAAATAGGTACATTAACCATCATTCTTGTGCTATCTCTTCTTCTGAAAAAGCTATTCTGAAAAGCCAGTCATGCTGAACCATACCCTATATTATTAATCAAATTTTTGCTGAGTTTATTTCAAAAAATGAGGATCTCCCATGAAAAGACGTACTTTACTGGAAGGGTTGGTTGCATTGACAACATTGCCTTTTCTATCATCCTATTCACGAGAGTTAGTTGCTGAGCAACACAGGAGCACGAAAATTAAAATCGATCCGATAACCGTTACTCCCCTCAATAAACCGCACGAAGAATGGCGCCCCTTATTGTCACCAGAGACTTACCGAGTATTGTTTGAAGAAGACACGGAGCGCCCTGGAAGCAGTCCTCTTAACAAAGAATACCGTGAGGGTACCTATATTTGTGCCGCCTGCTATTTACCATTATTCGAGAGCAAACATAAATATGATAGTGGTACCGGATGGCCTAGTTTTACCCAGCCCATTTCTGGCCATATGGGTACCAAACGTGATTTCATGCTGATCTGGCCTCGCACTGAGTATCACTGTGCACGCTGCGGAGGACATCAGGGCCATGTTTTCGATGATGGTCCACCGCCACGGGGAGAACGCTGGTGTAATAATGGATTAGCACTACGGTTCATCCCTAAAGAAGAAGCGCTCCCTGAACTCAGGGGGTAAAACATGAAAATCATAAAAGATTTAACGAAATTATATGGAAACAATTACCAATGGGCGGGCATGTGGCTATTTTTAATATTGGCTGCCCTTGCTGGCTGCCAACAGTCGAATCGTATTGATCTGACCGATACTGACAATCAGCTCCCAAACCAAGCTGAAGAAAGGGGGCTAGAGATCGCCATCTTTGCGGGAGGGTGTTTTTGGTGTACAGAAGCAGATTTTGATAAAGTTCCTGGTGTGGTCAAGACCATTTCGGGATATGTCGGTGGCACAGTAACAAATCCTACTTACGAGCAGGTCAGCAAAGGAAAAACCGGCCACGTCGAAGCTGTGCAGATATATTTTGATCCAACCAAAACCAGTTATGCAAAATTGCTTGCTGCTTACTGGCCGACGATTGATCCGCTAACAGCGGGTGGTCAGTTCTGCGATGTCGGCTCACAATATCGCAGTGCAATTTTTTATCGTGACGCTCATCAACACATGCAGGCTGAAGCATCCAAGTCTGCACTCATTGCTTCCGGTCGCTTTGATCAACCTATAGTAACCGAAATATTACCTGCCACAACATTCTATCTTGCGGAAGAATATCATCAAGATTTCTACCTCAAGAACCCTATCCGTTATTCATACTACCGCAGCAGATGTGGTCGCGATGCGCGTCTTGCTCAATTATGGGGAAGCAAATGATAAGACGATAAAATTGGCCATTTAGCAGCAATAACTAGAGAATTCTTGTATAAAACATCACTTCTGGGCGATATATAATTCCTATTTGAATATCTAATGTACCTGATCTCCAGAACTAACCTGTTTATTAAGCAGCATTGTCCATGTCTTCCTCAAAACACGATCATACAACAGCTGGTTCCCTCAATTCGCTTCTAGAATGGAATCTGGAGCAATGGCAGCAAGCATGTCCTTCCATTCAGGAAATCGAAATTCCTGATAAACATTTCCTCTATCGCCAAGGGGAAAGTTGCGCTGGTTTTTTCTGGATAAAAGCAGGAATCGTTAAGCTTACTTACCTCACAGCCCAGGGCAATGAGCTAACGCTTACTTTATTACAGTCAGGGGATGTCATCGGACAACTGCAGCACGGTTGTGTCAATCCAGCCATGGAAGAAAGCGCGCAGGCTCTGGGAAAAGTGTTGTTCTATCGGATCGAATACGAAGATTTCAAAAAATTGATTTATCGCTGGCCTGAGTGGTCATGGTCTGTTTTCAAGGCGATGTCTAACCGTCAGCAACAAATTGAACGAAAACTCCGCACTATTCTTACCCAGCCAGTTGACAAGCGTGTTATTGCAACACTCCTGGAACTTGCTCAATTATTTGGAACACGATGTAGCCATGGATATTCACTGGAAATTTTCCTCACTCAGCAGGAACTGGCAGATTTAGTGGGCGCCAGCCGTTCCGTAGTCAGTACAATCATGAATGAATTCAGAAATCGAGGAATACTGAACTACACACGCGAGCAAATTTGTATCAACGATGCAGCATTGATCAATGAGTAATCGTTTGATTAAACTCAGCTATTGCGATATTTACAATAAGCGAATGTTGTCTAGCTAACAGACATTGGCAATAACGCTGTATTAAAGTGCTGACTGTTACTCACCTTCAATGAAAGGAACAGTCAAATGAAAATAATTTCACCACGTAACCATGGCTATTTAGATTTCCTGACAGTCGTTATATTTTTACTGGCGCCCACCTTATTAGGTTTAAGCGAAATACCCGCAATGCTTGCATATGGATTGGCTGCGGTTCATCTTGCTGTTACCTTGGTTTCCGGTTTTCCCTATGGGGCCATCAAGATAATTCCCTTTACTCTGCAAGGCTGGATCGAGCGCATAGTTGGGCCAGTGTTAGTCGCTATCCCCTTCATCCTAAGTTTCGCTGACGAGTTTATCGCTCGGAATTTTTATATTGTCATGGGACTTATTATTATTGTGGTAGGATTACTGACAGACTATCGAGGAGAAAATCGCTCATACTTTGCGAGTAAAGAAGAGTAATCTTCTAAAGAAAGCTATTAGCAGGATAAGAAATAAGCATAGGCACCACAGCCAGACAGAAATGCCTACGTAAAACGCAGAGAGCACCAGGATTCAAACCTCGAATGCTCTTTTTAAGCACATTTCTGGAGAAAGTGTTATGCCTATGCAAGCCGTTACTTTGATACGGTTCTTACTGATTATTTGCGCAATGCTGTTTATTATTCCAATCAAACCAGCTGAAAGCGCCTCGCCATCTCTCTTTTACTCTGTTCTGCCCTTGAACCATAGTAAAAAAGACTGCTTGAATCAAGCATACACAGCGGTTACTGCTGCAGTAACAGGACAAATCCTCGAGCGTGCGGATGATGTTGCGCTTGTCAACAATGACTATAACCTGGTCGTGCATTGCCGGCGAACTGCTGACAAAACGAGTTTTGTTACGATTATTGTTAGCCACCAATCAAGTTTCCAGGAAGCTAAAGGACTGGCCTTGAATATCCAGCATGGAATGGAAACCGGATCAATCAAATGAATCCGCTAACTGAAGAATTCTTGCCTAGCAGGCCATAGTGCTGCGCCTTGTACAAGATTTACCCTACTCATCGCTTTTGGATGAACTATAAAGTCTAAGTACTTCTTGCTCTTTCCAATCCTGTTTCAGCTGCCTCTTTGTTATTCCCTAATATCGTCACACGAAAGTCAAGAAGACTCCATGTGAAATTTGCAGGGAATAATTTTAATTTTACCTTAACCCTTTTCAATTCAAAAAGTTTCCTGCTCTTGTTTTTTTAGGCATTTTCCTGAGATCAAATTAAAGATTTTGCTTATATCAATTTCCTTCAAGGAAAAATAAAGTATGGGCCAGTTAAATGCAGTTTCGCCGGCTCAATAAGTTCAAAAAACACTCTGTTTTTTTAACATTCAGATTAATGCCCCGTTAAGTGGGAAACCTCACAGCGATTGATTGCACTTAACACGAAAAATTTTTCCATAGTTGGGGTGCTTTGTGCACACAAAGGGAATATCAATCTTATCTGATTTTAAGAAAGGCAGGGTTATGTTAAATAATTTAGAGAAATTAATCTCCATGATGTTGCGGCTGCTGATATTGGTGTTCTTGCTAGGCTTTATGCAAAATGTAATGGCACAAGAAGATGATTCTGATGAAGAATGGCCAGACATCGTTCTCAGAGACGATGGAAAATGCACAAAATGCCATGATGAGAGCAGCGGCAATCCTGTGTTATTTATTGGCAAAACTAAACATGGGACTGTAGCTGATGGTCGTACCCCAACTTGTACTAGTTGTCATGGAGAAAGTGATGAGCATATGGATGGTGATCAAGCAATTCCACCGAAACCATCACGTACCTTTGGGAAGAATCCGAGAACTTCTATTCTGGATAGAAATCAGGTGTGTTTGAACTGCCATCAAGGAGGCAAGCGCATGCATTGGATCGGGAGCGCTCATGCGAATCGGGATACGGTGTGTACTGCTTGTCATGAGATCCATACCGTATTAGATAAAGTCCGCGACAAAAACACTCAATCCAATGTATGTTTTACCTGTCATAAGGAGCAACGGGCCCAGATCAACCGTCCTTCACGCCACCCTATTCGCGAAGGGAAAGTGGTGTGCTCAGATTGTCATAATCCGCACGGCTCAGCTGGTCCAAGCATGACAGTGCGCGATAGTGTAAATGAAACCTGTTTCACCTGTCACATGGAAAAGCGCGGGCCATTTATCTATAACCATCCACCCGTCCAGGAAAATTGCGCCATCTGCCATAACCCACACGGCACCACAGCGCCAAATTTGCTCAAAGTGCGTGCTCCTTTCCTTTGCCAGGAATGCCATGAACCCAATGCCCATCAGGGTTCCCTTGGAACTATCACCGGAGCTTACGCTAGAAATACGATAGCGAGAGGTTGCATGAATTGTCATACCAACATTCATGGCAGCAATAACCCAGAGAATGTTCGTAATGACACACTCTTTCAACGTTAAGCAAACGGAGGGCAAGGCAATGAAAACACACATTTTCTCTCAAGCTAAAATTGGCGCTGTCTTACTGATCATGGCAAACTCAGTTTGGGCAGAGCATCATAGTATCCAACAGTTTACCAAGCCTCAAAGTACGGTTAATTTTGGCGCAGGCTATTTATTCAATGAAAATGCCCACTTTGGTCAATATAGCGGCCTACGTGACCAAGGGGCTTACGGTATTTTCAATGTCGATATATCGAGAAGAAATGACGATACCGGTACCTGGTTTAAGGTAATAGGCCGTAACCTGGGCTACCAAAATCGTGATATTCGGCTTGAGCATAGTCGGCAAGGTAATCGGCGTTACTTTTTTGAATTCAACCAAACACCGCAGTATTAAGCCATTCACTGCCATAAGTGCGTTCTCCTTTCCTTTACCAGGAATGCCATGAACCCAATGCCCATCAGGGTTCCCTTGGAACTACCACCGGAGCTTACGCTAGAAATACATTAGCGAGGGGTTGCATGAATTGTCATACCAACATTCATGGCAGCAATAATCCAGAGAATGTTCGTAATGACGGCCTCTTTCAACGTTAAGCAAGCGGAGGGCAAGGCAATGAAAACGCATATTCTTTCTCAAGCTAAAATTGGTGCTGTCTTACTGATCATGGCAAACTCAGTTTGGGCAGAGCAAGATTATAGTATCCGGGAGTTAACCAAGCCTCAAAGTACGGTTAATTTTGGCGCAGGCTTTTTATTCAATGATAATGCCCGCTTTGGTCAATATAGCGGCCTACGTGACGAAGGTTTTTACGGAATTTTCAATGTCGATGTATTGAGAAGAAATGACGATACCGGCACCTGGCTTAGGATAATAGGCCGTAACCTGGGCTACCAGAATCGTGATATCCGGCTTGAGCATAGTCGGCAAGGTAATTGGGGTTACTTTTTTGAATTCAACCAAACACCGCGATTTGAGCCATTCACTGCCATTACTGCAGTTAAAGGAATCGGTAGTTCTCACCTTCAAGTTCCCACTACTCCTACTACCGGAGACCCCTTGCGGCTCAAAACTGAACGAGAGATTATCAGCTTGGGTGCTCATAAATTTCTTCCGGGTAATTTTGAATTGCAGGTTCATTTCAGGAATGAAGAAAAAGATGGTGCACGCATATTCGGACGGGGCAATCGGCTAGGTCCACCTGGACCTACTGCAGTGGGTGGCTATGAATTCATTCCTGAGCCTATTAATTTCACTACGCGTATATTTGGAGCAACACTCAATTATAACGGTAAAGATCTTCAGCTATCCGGAGGATACTATGGAACACTTTTTGAAAATAAAAATACAGCCTTGACCACTACTGGCGGCAGCAGTGTGGGCGGAATTTTTGCTCCTAGCTTGTTTACTCCTATCGCACTACCACCCGATAATCAAGCACACCAGGCGTTCTTGTCTGGAGGATACAGCTTCAACCCATACACCCGAGGTACATTCAAAGCTGCCTATACTATAGCAAGTCAAACAGATGGTTTCTTTCCGACCCAGCTTACAGCTCCTGGCGCTCCCAGTAATCTGCATGGGAAGGTTGACACATCATTAGTGCAAGCAGCCGTCACTTCTCGACCGTTATCCAAGCTTACTCTACTTGCGAATTTCCGCTATGAAGATCGTGATGATAAAACTCCTGTTTTTCTTTACAACCCGAATGCATTTAATGTTGATTTAAATGGAAATCGTTGGAATGGATTTAATACCCCACGTTCTTTCACGACTTTTACCAATAAATTTGAGGCGAGCTACGCATTGCCTATGAATTTGCGCCTGATTGGTGGTATTGATTATGAGCACTGGGATCGGACTGGGACGCCTCAAACAACGAGCCATCGAAATCATACCGACGAATTATCTGGTCGCGTTGAATTGAGACGCTCATTGGCAGAAGCTTTGACAGGAACCATCTCATATATACACAGCGATCGCTCTGGTTCACATTTTTTAACTAATGTCAAAGCAACGGGTGATCCATTCTTTAACCTGATCGCTCCGATTAATCTCGCTGATCGCAATCGGGACAAAGTGCGGTTATTGCTTAATTGGGAACCTCTTGAGCCTCTGTCCGTGCAAGTCGCAGTAGACCAGTCATGGGACAACTTTGATGGAGACCGCAGCAACTCAGGCTTAGGTATTCATAAAGGTATTGCACGAAACTACTCACTAGATGCTGTTTACACATTTTCTGAAGATTTGCAAGCAAATGCATGGTTCTCAAGAAACGAAACACAAATCGATCAAGCATCCAGAACACCAGAACCGCGCGTGCCCTGGTCTGTTAAGCTGGAAAATTTAGGTACTTCATTTGGCGTTGGAATGAATGGCAGACCTCATGAGAAACTCGAAATAGGCACCAACCTTACTTACTCTGATATTACTGACAAGTTTAAACAATCAATCACTGAGGTTGCTTGCTGCCCTGGTAATACGCCTGTACCCAATATTAATTTCAAACAAGGTAGATGGAATTTATTTGCAAGATATGCATTACAAAAAAATCTTGGCCTTCGTTTGGATTATATTCTTGATTATTTTAAAACCAACGAGTGGACCTGGAACAGATGGACTTATACCGATGGAACACAATTAACACAAGACACAAACCAGTTGGTCAATTTCCTGGGTCTTTCTGCTTATTACAGCTGGCAATAACTGAGTGCAGCAGTGATTTTATTGGAATGGACGCATATGATCTCGAAAGGCATTCAAGTAAAATGCCTTTCCATAATCCCGTATCTTGCTAGCATGCGAAGAAAATCGGTCTAGTTAATGATCTTGCTGATTAAAAAATTCTCAAGATAACGAGTTAGGGTCCAACACTTTGTTCAGGTTTTACCGTCTTCATCGCTGTTAGATAAGCAATAATTTTTTCTATCACCTTCTCCCGTGCTGGAATCTCAGCTGTCAGCGCCGGCATGGTCGTGTTATAGCGAATACTGGATGGATCATCAATCCAGCGTTTCAGATATTCTGGCTTGATATACTCGGTCACACTAAGCGGATAATTCAATTCTGGCGCCTTGCCGCCACCTTGACCATTAATAGTATGACATGCAATACAGTGCTTGCGAAAATGCAGGAACCCCTGCTGCACTTCCTGAGATGCATTGACCGGTGGAAAAAGAGCCGGGAAACGAGCTGCAAAAGAGGTCAGCTCAATCCCTTTTATCTGGTAAGGCATGTCCGCTGCACCTTCTTCGAGTAATTCAGATGTATTCAGATTATCCCATACCAGGTAGAGCGGTTCTAATCTGACCATTTCGTTATTCTGCAGGACGTTATTCAACATGAACGGAGTATCGTCTGCACTAGCAAAAGCAAAATAGGCATCGTAAGCAAGGAACTTTGCTACGGGAATGCTTGGCTGGTAACCATCTACGCAGAGAAAAACGATCTCTTCTGCCCTCCTCCAGTTTTTGCCAAAGACCTGATCCAACAGCAATCGTGCAGGGTAAACCTGATAAATGCGCATTTTTTTCTCATGCACCTCAAAAATCTTGAGGAAACTAGCTGGTGCAAGCTTATCAAATTCGTGCAGATTCAGCGTTTGCACGATCTCGCCCTTGTTTTTAAATTCAATAACCGTATTTACCCCACTGTCTTGAGCAAATACCAGCTTGGTTAAACTAGCAAGCATGCAGAGAGCAGCAATCACGAATCCGCCATACCAAAGATTTTTCATTCTTGTTCAACCCTTATAGCTCCACTAAGCCAATCATCATTTCATTCTTCTTCCAGATGAGACCAAAGTACGGTGTACCTCGGTACGATAGGCATAGAACGAATAATTAGCCACAATGCCTCCCATTGTCACATTGTATAACCGCAACAAAGGAGTATTTCACTTATGGCACCTCTAGAAACACTGCTTAAATCCTTTTCACTAACCCTGGTTTTAGCATTTACCAGTACTAGTGCGCAGGCAATTCCGCTCACCCCAAGTGTAACAGTTGGCAACACACTACAGAACGATGTCAATTCGAGAGAAGGTATCGAATTGGATCTTATCACTGGGAATGGCGATATTTTGATCCCAACAGCTAATCCGACTGAATTTGCCAATTTGGAAGCAGGAAGTAATAATGATTTGTTTACTTTCCTCAATAGTTCCAGCTCGAAGGAATTGAGCGCAATTTATTATCCAAACCTGTCAAATGCGAATATTAGCACTTCCTCTTGTCACTCCTCCATTAAGGATCACCTCACACTAAACCCGAATGGTGCAGTAGTCGAAGAGCCGACCCCAGCAGCGGCTAGTCCTGAACCTGGCATGCTCGCTTTTGTTGGGATCGGCTTGCTCAGTTTCCTTGGAATGAGACGACGGCAGGATTATTATTGATCCAGCAAATGAAATCTTTAAGCGCTCAATGCATTGCGAGTCAGTGATTTTTTGTACATGCTCATATGCTCGCCGGCGGTTGCTATTGAAATTATGTTGGCTGAAAAAAACCATGAACAATCGCCGCTTTTCCATATTCTCCATGGGATTACAATTTATTTCGACAAACATATCGAAATAGGTATCTGTAAACGCTCAAAAAAGGTAGTCATGTGATAAAACTGCTAGCTGGACAAAATTTGATATAAACCGAACGAGGATGCCGTCGATTGGCTTCATTCAAATGAGTCAAGCGCGATGAATGAAAACGCGCTACCCTCACCTGCTAAAAAGGAAAGCTATTTCTTCTCTCTTAGCAAATTTTGTTCATCAGCCTACCTAATGCTATAAACTTAAATCAAATTCCTCAATATCCGCTTTTATCTTGCGCGCTAACGCTTCCAGCTGATCAGCTACCTCTTCCCTATCACGCGAAAGCGCATCTTTAATCAGCACGGTAAGTCTGTCGAAATCAGAAGGCGACAAACTACTCAACGCCTCGGCAGAAAGCCCCTGCTTAAAATGAGCTATCACTTGGTTTGCAGTTCTTTGAATACCATTCATATGCATTCACCTCCAACAAGATATGTTATGGAGATCTACCTCTATTTAACTCCTCAACTATCTTATAGAGTGAACCGCTACCTGACAATTAATATCCTATCCTCTGGGTAACTCAATACCTCGAAGTCGACGGTATAGAGTAACTGCAAATGAATCTGTCATACCCGAAACAAAATCAGTGGCACTTAGAAGTCGTTCGTAAGGTGTTTTTCCTCTTTTGAACTGTTCTGGAATGATTTCCAGAATTTTCTTTTCTGCCGAAGTTTTTAAACCTTTACCGCCAACTAAGGCCGGCACGACCTTATCCAACAGGCTACCAAGCACTTCAAAACCGGCTGCTTCAATATGAAGAACGTTTGGCGCAACATACACTTTTTCTTGGGAGAGCTTTTTGATAGCTCTAAGTTCCTTGCTAAATTTAGACTATGCCATTAAGTCTTGCTCAAGTGTACCTTCCATAAGCTTATCGTAATTCATCTCAAATACCGATACCGTATCAAGAATCAAAGAATTAATCGCTCTCAGCCAGTAGAAAGATTTGCGTCTTATCTTGGAAACGTCGAAAAGCGCTTGAAAAAACAATGCGATCATTGTCACGCTGGTACCCTGATCGGGCATCAGTTTTCTTTTCGCGACCGCGACCTAGACGCCCAGCCGATATTAACCCGACAATGTTATAAACAGGCAAAAAGAGCAAATTGAATTAATTAAAACGGAATATCGTCTTCCAGATCGTCAAACCCGCTACCTGTCTTATTGTGGTTAGCAGGCTTGTCAGCATAGCTCGCACTGTTGTTGTATTCACTCTCCCTGCCTGAGGATTCGAAATTAGCTCCAGCCGCGCGACTACCCAACATTTGCATGCGATCGGCGATGATTTCGGTGGTATAGCGCTCAATGTTAGATTTATCCATCCATTTACGCGTCTGCAAACGACCTTCGATATAAACCTGCGAGCCCTTTTTGAGGTATTCACCCGCAATCTCAGCCTGCTTGCCAAACATCACCACACGATGCCATTCGGTTCGCTCCTGTTTTTCACCGCCTTTATCTTTCCAAGTATCAGTTGTAGCAATATTCAAATTAGCCATGGCGTCACCGCTTGGCATATAACGTACTTCCGGATCCCGTCCCAGGTTTCCAATCAGGATAACTTTATTAACTGATGCCATTTATGCGTCCCCCTTTAATAATCGGACAACCTTTTCCTCATCAAACCCTTTGAGGTCGACTTTTAGATAAGCCACCTGCTCATTGGCCAATACCAGCGCTTCATAAACGCCGGGCAATGCTGCCAGTTCACGCGACAGTCCACTGGCTTGAGCCGCATCCATCTCTTCAACATGATACATTTTGGAGCGCACTGCTGCAGGTGCCTTCATGGTAGCTGCCAGATACAACCAAATAATCAGCAACAGCGCGCAGAAAGCAGCAATCGTGTACACCCCGTAATGCTGATAAAAATAACCGCCTGCACTTGCGCCAACAAATGCACCCAGAAACTGGGTGCTGCTGTAGACTCCAATGGCAGTCCCTTTGGCGCCAACCGGTGCGATCTTGGAAATGAGCGAAGGCAGACTGGCTTCCAGCAGGTTGAAGGCAGTAAAAAATACCAGTAGCGCCGCCGCGGTTCCCCATAAAGATTGATGCATGAGCGCCAGCAAAATCTGCCCCACCAATAGCAGGACGACTGCGGCAACGAAGACGGGTTTGAGTTTGGCTTTCTTTTCTCCATAGATGATGGCAGGCACCATCAGCACAACCGATAAAACCAGCACTGGCAGATATATCTGCCAGTGCTGCTCTGCCGCCAGCCCCGCATTACGCAGCGACAGTGGCACGACCAGCCAGAGCGCCATCAACACTGCATGCAACGCGAAAATACCGTAGTTCAGGCGCAGTAATTGCGGATCACTCAGGACGCTGGTAAAGCGTCCGGTGGATACTTCCGTATCGGAATGAAAGCGGCTGATGGCGGGATCTGGAATCACTTTGTTAACCACAACAATCGCCGCTATCGCCAAGATACCTGTCATGATGAAAATACCCGGTACGCCGATCCATTGGTTCAGTAAAGGCGCAAGCATCAGTGAAATTGCAAAGGTAGCACCGATGGTCATCCCGATCATGGCCATGGCTTTAGTGCGATGCTCTTCGCGAGTCAGATCAGCGGCAAGCGCCATGACTGCCGCGGAAATCGCACCTGCACCCTGAACGATGCGACCGGCGATCACCCAATAAATATCAATGGCAGTAGCTGCCATGAAACTGCCAATGGCGAATAGCACTAGCCCCATATAAATGACAGGTTTACGTCCGATGCGATCAGACATCCAGCCAAACGGGATTTGCAGAATCGCCTGGGTCAATCCGTAAGCACCCAGTGCGATCCCCACCAGCGTGTAATTATCACCACCGGGAAGATGTTCCGCAAATAGAGCAAAAACGGGCAAAATAATGAATAATCCAAACATGCGTAATCCATAAACACCGGCCAGGCCGATGGAGGAGCGCATTTCTATCGGAGACATTTTTTCGGAAGTTGATAATGCAGACATGAATCAGATTGTGAGAAAACTGGAAAGTTAGGTATATTAGCAGGTTGACCCATACTTAGGTAGCTGATGGAACTGATTAAAATTCGCGGAGCACGCACCCATAATCTCAAAAATATCAACCTCGATATTCCACGCAACAAGCTCGTGGTGATTACCGGCTTATCCGGTTCAGGTAAGTCTTCGCTCGCATTTGACACGCTGTACGCAGAAGGACAGCGCCGCTATGTCGAGTCGCTGTCCGCTTATGCCCGGCAGTTTCTGCAATTGATGGAAAAACCCGATGTCGATCTGATCGAGGGGCTTTCGCCTGCCATCGCCATCGAACAGAAAGCCACTTCGCATAATCCACGCTCAACGGTCGGAACCGTCACCGAGATCCATGATTACTTGCGTTTGCTGTTTGCCCGTGTGGGTGAGCCGCGGTGCCCAGAGCACGGCATTATCCTGTCCGCCCAGAGTGTCTCGCAAATGGTGGACCAGGTACTACAATTACCGGAAGGTACCAAGCTCATGATACTGGCACCGAGTGTGGTCGGTCGCAAAGGTGAGCAACTAGATCTGTTCGACGAACTGCGTGCGCAAGGATTTGTGCGCGTGCGGCTCGACGGGGAAACGTATGAAATCGACAATCTGCCAAAATTGGAGAAAAACAAGAAGCATACCATCGAAGTAGTCATCGACCGGCTGAAAATCTTGCCTGACGCCAAGCAGCGATTGGCAGAATCGTTTGAGACTGCCTTGCGCCATGCTGATGGCCGCGCCTTGGCAGTAGAAATGGAAAGCGGCACGGAGCATCTGTTTTCTGCCAAATTCAGTTGCCCAGTGTGCAACTATGCCTTATCGGAGCTGGAACCGCGCTTGTTCTCCTTCAATAACCCGGTCGGCGCCTGCCCCAAATGCGATGGGCTGGGACAGATTACCTTCTTTGATCCTGAGCGGATCGTTGCCTTTCCACATTTGTCGCTTGCTTCCGGTGCGATCAAACATTGGGACCGGCGTAATCAGTTTTACTTTCAGATGCTGATGGCGCTAGCCAGGCATTATGATTTTGATCTAGAAACTCCCTTCCAGCAATTGGATGAAAAAATCCAGCACATCATTCTGCACGGTTCTGGCAAGGAAAAAATCAAGTTCTCCTACCTGAATGAAAGTGGCCGATCCTCCCAGCAAACGCATGCTTTTGAGGGTGTTATTCCCAATCTGACGCGCCGCTATCATGAAACCGACTCACAAACCGTGCGCGAAGAATTAGCGAAATTCATCAACTCGTGCACGTGCCCCGATTGCGAAGGCACGCGCTTATGCCGTGAAGCGCGGCATGTGCACGTCAATGGAAAAACTATCTATGAAATCAGCGCATGGCCACTCAAGCAGGCCAAGCTGTTTTTCGATCAGCTAACGCTAGCGGGGCATAAACAGGCGATCGCGGAACGGATCATACGGGAAATCGCCAACCGCCTGCAATTTCTCAACAATGTTGGGCTTGATTATCTGTCGCTTGATCGCTCGGCGGACACCCTATCGGGCGGAGAATCCCAGCGTATCCGCCTGGCGAGTCAAATTGGCTCTGGCCTGACAGGCGTTATGTATGTGCTGGATGAACCTTCGATCGGGCTGCATCAGCGCGACAATGGTCGTCTGCTAGAAACGCTGCAGCACCTGCGCAATCTTGGCAATAGCGTGATCGTGGTGGAACATGATCAGGATGCCATTCAGCTGGCCGATCATGTAGTCGATATGGGACCTGGCGCTGGTGAACATGGTGGTTGCGTAATTGCTCAGGGTACCCCAGCAGACATTCAGCAGAACGCATCCTCGCTGACCGGTCGCTATCTTTCTGGCACATTAACCATCCAGGTTCCGCCAACCCGCACTCCCCCCAATCCTGAACGTATGCTGAGAATCACTGGCGCATCTGGCAACAATCTAAAGAATGTCGATCTCGATCTGCCTGTTGGGTTGCTGGTCTGTATCACCGGTGTGTCGGGTTCAGGCAAATCCACGCTGATCAACGACACGCTGTATTGCGCTGTGGCGCGTCATCTCTATGGCAGCAGCACGGAACCCGCACCTTATCAGGAGCTTGATGGCATGGCTTTTTTCGATAAGGTGATCAATATGGATCAAACACCGATCGGCCGCACACCGCGCTCCAATCCAGCCACCTACACTGGCCTGTTTACGCCGATCCGTGAACTGTTTGCCGGTGTCCCGCAAGCGCGGGAGCGTGGCTATAATCCCGGGCGTTTTTCGTTCAACGTCAAAGGCGGACGTTGCGAATCCTGTCAAGGAGATGGCGTCATCAAGGTAGAAATGCATTTCTTGCCAGATATTTATGTCGCCTGCGATGTATGTCATGGCAAGCGTTATAACCGTGAAACACTGGAGATTCAGTACAAAGGCAAAAACATCAACGAGATCCTGAAAATGAATGTGGAAAACGCCTTTGCATTCTTTGATTCCGTGCCGGTGGTCGCGCGCAAACTGCAAACCTTACTCGATGTGGGACTGGGCTATATCACCTTGGGGCAATCGGCTACCACGCTCTCAGGCGGGGAAGCGCAGCGTGTGAAACTGTCACTGGAGCTGTCCAAGCGTGATACCGGCCGCACGCTTTATATCCTCGATGAGCCTACTACCGGCCTTCATTTCCAGGATATTGATCTCTTGCTGAAGGTGCTGCACCGGCTGCGTGAGCATGGCAATACCGTTGTCGTTATTGAGCATAACCTCGATGTGATTAAGACAGCCGATTGGATCATTGATCTTGGGCCAGAAGGTGGCGATGGCGGCGGCCAGATCATTGCCGAAGGCACGCCGGAAAGCATCGCGCAAAACCCGATGAGCGTCACCGGTGAATATCTAAAACCCATGCTTGCTGCAGCGAGTAAAAAGGAAAGCACTGAGGTAAGCGCTTGAACCCGCGCGAACTGTTGCTCAACAGTTTCCAGGTGGCGCTAGACGCAGCCGACCCGCTAAAAATAGTCCCAGCTCATTTACCGAGTCCGCCAAAAGGAAAAACCTTGGTGGTGGGCGCAGGCAAGGCTGCCGCAGCCATGGCGCAGGCGGTAGAGGCGCATTGGCCAGCAGAGGCCAATCTGGAGGGCATCGTCATCACGCGTTATGGCCACGGCCTGCCCACCCGAAAAATTGAAGTCATCGAAGCTGGTCATCCGTTACCCGATCAGCACGGCGAACTCGCCACACGAGCGATTCTGGCAAGAGTGCAAGCACTCACCGCCAATGATCTGCTGCTGGGTTTGTTCAGTGGTGGTGGATCGAGCTTGCTGTCGCTGCCGATTGCGGGTATCTCGATGGAGGAACTCAAGGATATCACTCAGCAACTGCTGCTTTGTGGTGCTTCTATTCAGGAAATCAATATGGTGCGCAAGCATCTATCCGCCGTGCTCGGTGGCAGACTGGCAGCCGCCTGTCGTGCGCCGATCCATTGCCTGATCATTTCCGATGTCACCGGAGACGATCCGACCCATATTGCCTCAGGCCCTTGTGTGCCTGATCCGAGCACTTATGTCGACACGCTCGCCGTGATCAAGCAATATGCGATCAATGTCCCTCCCCATGTCATGAATATTCTACAGGAAAGAAGTCAGCATGCCGGAGATGAAACACCCAAGCCGGATGATCCCATTTTCAGAAATGTGCAAAATCGCGTCATTGCTACCGCCCACCAATCGCTCAAGGCTGCTGAGCATTTTTTTCGAACGCACAACATCTCTTCGCTGACACTGGGCGATACCGTCACCGGGGAAACACGGGAAGTAGCCAAAGTGTATGCGGCCCTGGCAAGAGAAATTCGCCATTACGGCAATCCGTTTAAACCACCTGTAGCGCTGATTTCTGGTGGAGAAACCACCGTGACGGTAAAAGGCCGTGGCCGAGGAGGACGCAATGCCGAATTTTTACTTTCGCTTGCCATTGCACTGAATAGACTGGAACAAGTCTACGCACTCGCCTGTGACACCGATGGTATCGACGGCACAGAAAATAACGCAGGCGCTATCCTCACCCCCGACTCACTTAGCCGCGCCCGTCAGCTTGGCCTCGATCCTGTCGCTCTGCTGAATGACAACGATGCCTATACTTTCTTTGAACAACTCGATGATCTGATCATCACCGGCCCCACCCGCACCAATGTGAACGACTATCGAATCATTTTGGTTTGGTAGCGAGCTTCTTCTGCTTTTCCTTGAGTAGTCGGTAAAACATCTACTTCGATGAACTTAGTCGACAGATTTAGGCCGAACAGCATGCGGATGGTGGTCTTCAACCTAAAAACCGCAGTTGGAATCACCTAAACTGCTTGGAACCCCCGTAGATTAAGGGTTACTGCGACATCAATAGTATCTTCAATTAGGTGAAACTATAACAAATAGCCAAAATTTATTAAAAGTGCTGTCACGCCTTGCTCAAATGAAGCCGCAGAACGGCTACAAAAGTGATGAGGCAACCAGAAAATGTAACTAGATTAAACAAATGGAGTAGCCGAAACAAAGTGCAATCCCTACCCACTTGTTGGCTGTGCATGGATAGGGGATTACCAAGAATATGTTTTACCGGAGGTAAAATTCATCTTGCCATTACCGAGAAGTTCTTATAGCGGTTTTTAGGATAAAACAATCAAGTTTTACCTAATTATAGAAATCTTTATATCTGCAACTGAAAGGAAATTTTGAAAATATCAATCGCGTTACCTGCTACACCAGGTGCATAATTTGCTCCTTTAACAGCTAGATCACCATTTTGATAATAAGCTGAGAGGCGAGCGTTAAAGCCATCGATGACATAATTTACCCCACCTTTAATTTCTTCTCGATTGCTACTATTATCAGGCTGAATACTGGTAAATCTACCGTAAGGCTGGAATTTCCCAATGCGAACCTTAGTTGGTATCAAATAAAGACCTGTCACTGTCCATGATTTACCGTCAAAAATGCAGAAACAATCTCTATCAGCAAATGCAGCGATTGAGTAATCAGCGTCGAATTGCTTATATTCACCGTTTGCAGTGATTACCCCCATATTATTGGGAAATATTTTCTCGAACAGTGCATCACCGACAAAGCCGAGAAAATCACTACGATGTGCAAATGATCCTGCACCATTCTTTTGGTATGCCATGCCGAATGCCAACGCCAAAATGTCTCCTGCCATACCATAATAGGTACCAGCAGTATAATAGCCGCCGCGATAATTTTCTGGATTCAAAAAATTATATGTGAAGCGCGCGGCTGTCAGTACGCTGCCGCCTTAATTAGGCCCCTCGTTAGGGGATGATTGTAGGCCACGATAAATCCCCATGGCATAGCCAAGCGTGCCCGGAACAAAACCTGGTTCCACATTACCCCCCAAGGTTGCGCCATCGTCCAATCCGTAACGACCTGCACCACCATTTCCAAACTTTACACTGAAATCCGAGGGAAAAAACGGTGTTTTAAAGCCGTCATAAGTGGCATGAAAAAAAGGACCGCTTAATTCACCACGTTCTGTAGGCACTACCATACGTCCTCCCCAGAGCTTGAGATAACGATTAAACTCGAATTTTGCAATCGCGGCGAGAATGTTGTATGTCCTCTTGAGATCATTACGAAAACCCTGATGGTCACAGAAAAAGCATTCTGTAGCGACTTCGAATTTAAGATATTGATGGAATTGTCCATTCAAATACATACGTGCATTATCGATCCTGAAATCACCGTTTAAATTTCCCGAACTTTGATTTTCGATCCACGCTCCTGTACCACGTAAACCTGCTCCTAAACTAATCCATTTAGTTTCATCAGCTTGCACCTTGAGTCTATCGGAAATTGGCTTAAGTGAAACATCCATTGAGTAAGCTTCAAGTGAAGGCAAAAGAAAAATGCTCATTAGCAGCATTATCTCGAAAAATCCTGCATGTGCCCGGGTATCTTCTTTCTTGTGATGGAGAACTAAACCTAGATGGTTGAAGATTAATGACATCATTTTACCCTTCCTTCCTTTAATAAATGTTTATCAAATTGGATGGTTGATGAATAATCCTAAAAAAGCCGCAATAGATTATTAAAATATGCAAATTTAAAAAATACGTACTAATACGTAGAACAAAAGTATTCTTTTACTAAATGAACTAATACATACGTACTAATACGTAAAACAAAAACGTTCTTTCGCTAGATGAAATATGTAATTCGATTTGTAAGCGTACTCAAGTTATCCAGTACGACCTGGACCAAATGCTCCAGCCCTTGCGACCGAGTTCATGAGGGGATTCCTTTGAAGTGTCGATAGCGACGTATCAGATGATTGGTGGAGCTATCATGTCCGAGCGCGGGCTCTGTCTTGTTTTCCAGTTCAGGGATGATGCGTTGAGCCAGCACCTTGCCCAGATCCACGCCCCATTGGTCGAAGGGATTGATTCCCAAATGGCACCTTTCCAAATCGCACCTTGGGTGAAGACCGAGTTTTTATGCAGTGGAAGACGAACTCAGGCTAAAAGAGGAATTTAGGTTTATTTTTCCTATACGCACACGATGTGCCAGTCAAGATCACATGACTATTCTGTTCGATGTTTCTGGCATAAGAAATAAAAATTGTATGCAAATGCATTATTGCTTGCCTATTCGCTATCCCTTAGCATCCACATGCAGCGAAACTAAATTGGTTTAACCCGTTGCTTCTGTTCTGCTTCAGGAATCAATCTTTAGGAGTCGATCAGAAAATTAAGGATTAAATAATATTAAGGATCAAATAATTAAACCACTCTGAGTCCAATTATTTGTATTTTTTCTATATAGGAGACTGCAAAAATGAAATTTTCACTCATATTAGCTGCACTCTTACTAGCATCCTTACTAACTGCCTGCATGGATCCAAAACCCGGTCAGTATCCGCCAAGCGCAATGATGGACCGTGATTCTATGCCCAGCGACAATTTTTTACCCAGCAACGATTCTTCATCCTCGAACGTGACGGGTATCCGCCAATAATGGAACGCGTTCTATGCTGGATAAGCAGGATACAAAAAAACTGTCCTTTTAGGGCAGTTTTTTTGTAATCAGGATCACCGAGCAAATTTATTAGTTGGCTTTGGCATTATTCTTCTTTTTACCAAAATTAACCCTGAATTCCTCTTTTAGTCTGAGCTGGAAGTCCAGTGCGCCTGCCCGCGCTGCTAAGAGATTGCAGCGTTGTAGGTCATGGGTGATATAACCACCCCAGCCCCATTTAATTAGAATCTAAGCATTGCAGAATGCTACTGCTGAATTTTGCAAGCAGATAAGTGATAGTTGTGTTGGTTAGCATATTAACTGGATGGGTATGGAACTCTTGGGGTCTGCAGCAAAGATTTTGGTTTGCTAGACTGAAATACTGCCTCTTATTGATTATCCGCTGTACCGTTCGGGATGGTATCTATCTTTAGATTGTCGTTCTTTCTGTACGTAATATTAACAGGAGCAGGTTAATGAGCGATCCTGATTATTCATCGTGATGATAGTATGGAACATGTGAATGAGTTTACCTGGCTTTATTCTCATTTGCCTTATACTGACATGGAGCAAAGTGGTTTTTCCAGAAAATATGCTAGCCATGAAAGAAACAATTAAATCTTCTACGCCTACTCTCTCCGACCGCTTGCATAACCATGTTCTTCATCTCGCGTCGAAAATTGGACAACGTAACATCTTTCATTTGCATGCACTCAATGCTGCAGCAGCATATATCAGCAATGAATGGGCTGCGCAGGGTTATCAGGTGAAAGTACAGTATTACCAAGCCAATGGTGTACAAAGTAAAAATCTGGAAGTCAGCCGGATAGGCACGACAAAGCCTCATGAAATTATCCTTGTTGGGGCGCATTATGACACAGTGGAGGGTTCACCCGGCGCGAATGACAACGCTAGTGGCATTGCTGCGCTTCTTGAACTGAGTCGGTTTTTTGCCACAGTCGAAACAGAACGCACCCTACGTTTCGTAGCTTTTACCAACGAAGAACGGCCTTTCTTTTTCTGGGGTCAGATGGGTAGCACCATTTATGCCCAGCAGGCAAAGGCGCGTAATGAGAATATACGCCTTATGATCTCACTGGAAATGCTGGGCTCATACAGCGAAAAGCCAGGCAGTCAAAGTTACCCCTTATTTCTTAAATATTTCTACCCAGATCGTGCAAACTTCATCGCGATGGTCTCCAACTTGGCATCACGCAATGAATTGAATCAGCTGGTTTTAGCCTTCAAATCCCACTCGGATTTCCCACTAGAATCTCTGGCTACCTTTGAATTCATCCCGGGAGTAGCATGGAGCGATCATCTATCCTTCTGGCGAGAAGGTTACCCCGCGGTGATGGTCACCGATACAGCTTTTTATCGCTACGAAGCCTATCATACGGAGAAAGATACACCCGAAAAGCTGAACTATTCAGCGATGGCACAAGTAGCAGAAGGATTGTTTCATGCTTTGCGAACATTAAAGTTGCCCAAATAAATTAACTAACCTGGGCTCCTTGTTGCGGACAACTCATTTTATTATTGAATGGATCAGGAACAGAGCATGGTCTTTTCTTTACCTTCTTCTGATCAATGCACCAATTAATACGCTGAGCTCTATTTAGGTACAAATAAACAATAAACCGAGTTTCAGACAGTTGCGGTTTATGCCTTTTTTCTTCTCTTTTGTATTTGACTCTATTGCTGACTGGCAATTGGCGGCTCCGAGATAACCGCATGCTGCTACGAAATCAGGTCTAAAAAACTCAGAAGTCATTTTTTAATAAGCGTTACTCCCTCCCCAAAAAACAGAATCACGTTGGTTGAAAGACTTTGGTTAGCCCTAGATCAACTCGATCCAATCATTGAATGGGATCAGGAAATTGAAAATCGAATCACTGTTTACGAAACTGATTCCAGAAATAAGTAACTCCAATTTCCAATTAACTCAGATACTCCATACAGCATATACTCAATTAGCGACAATATAATTCTTTTATAAACATAGCCTTATGTATTATAAATAAAAATGCGTCTCTAATTAAAGACAGAATAAATCTTTTAAAAAACATGGGATTATACATTTTGCATATTTTTTGTATAAAACTAATGTATTGTCGGCGACTTTTCCTCCATATCTTTCTTATAAGATATCACATAACTATTTGTTATTAATATATAAATTATATTGGCACAGATAGTGCTGTATATAAAGCAAAGTTATTTTTATTACGGGATTAAAAGAAGATTGGGACTTATGATGAAGATGTCGTCATATCAAGAATAATGAATATGTCATTTTCTTCCCAGCAACCCTGGCTTTACTGCCAGGATTAATTTTGTTTATACCGATCATCCCGGAAATGGCTTGATAAAGGTTAGAGATAACGAATAGCCGATCAATTGCAAAATAATTGGATTTGTCTGCAAAATCATTTAAGTCTTTGCATCCTGCCAATATATAAGCTTTTGTTTAACTGTAAGAATTATATTTAAATTTTTGCACCGACTGTCGATATCTAAACCAGGTTTAATTGTAAAAGTTAGATGAATCAGCAAGTTATCGTCTGTTTTATGCAATTAAATTCTAAAAAGCGCTGAATGATTTAATGCAATTAAGTACGAGTGAGCAGTTTCAGCAAAATTACTTCTGTTCGAAGCAAGTTTGCTGAATCAAATCGAGTTAACGATGATTTCCAAGAGACTCTAAGCGGACGTCATATAACACTTGCATCGCTCTAATTAACATCATTCATGCGAATTTATTCATTCATTTTAAGGAGTTATTAAATATGGCACATGATTCAATGTGTGGTGGGCATGGAAATGGACATGGAAATGGAAATGGAAATGGAAACGGGCATGGAAATGGACATGATCAGCATGGAAACGGACATGGGTATGGACATGAGCAACATGGAAATGGACATGGGTATGGACATGTGGAAAATTTTCTAAATGATCATATGCCGGATCATGTAGCAGATGCACATTTAGAACATTTTAATCTTTCGGAACCTTCTGAATATTTAGTATATTCAAGAGATGAAAATTCAGAACATTCAGAGCACTCAGAAAATTCTGAAAATTTAAATCTCAATGTGGCGCATGAAAATAGCAACGGTGGTAGCGATTCCCTAGTTGGTGGCCATGGCAATGACATCTTCGATTTCAATGCCCTTGGTGATGACATCGCTCAGATTGACAATGGCGATATGCTGCCCATCTCACCGGATGATATCCCTACGGGTGCTGATCTGCAGCTTTTCATGACTGATACTTCTGAAACCCATAGCAACGCCCCCCCTGAATCCACGGATGGCGAATCATCGATTACGCTGGTTGGTGTGCCCGCTAGTGAAATTACTACCCATATGGAGACATTTGATTTGTCGTAATTCAACAAACGAATACTTCAAAAAGCCCGCAGATGTTTTGCGGGTTTTTTTATATATGGATATTTCACATATCTGGACCAAAAGATATGTAATGGTGCGAGCATATTGGAGCCGGCACTATACCACTATACGTTATTTCAAGTGAGCGAGCATTTTGGTGTGAGCTACGTGGCTGTAAGCCGGACATGAAAGCGGGGGAAAATGGCAACTTATAGTGAAGATGCCGTCATATCAAAAGATAATAAATATGGTCATTTTCTTCATAGCAACTCTGACTGTACTGCCAGGATCAATTTTGTTTATACCGATCATCCCGGAAATGGCTTGATAAAGGTTAGAGATAACGAATAGTCGATCAATTGAAAAATAATTAGATTTGTCTGCAAAATCATTTAAGTCTTTGCATCCTGCCAATATATAAGCTTTTGTTTAGCTGTAAAAATTATATTCAAGTTTTTACACCGACTGCCGATATCTAAACCAGGTTTAATTGCAAAAGTTAGATGAATAAGCAAGTTATCGTCTGTTTTATGCAATTAAATTCTAAAGAGCACTGAATGATTTAATGCAATTAAGTACGAGGGAGCCATTTCAGCAAAATCACTTCTGTTCGAAGCAAGTTTGCTGAATTGCCAAGTCAAGTGAATGATGATTTCCGCGAGACTCTAAGCGAACGTCATATAACACTTGTATCACTCTAATTAACATCATTCATGCGAATTTATTTATTCATTTTAAGGAGCTATTAGATATGGGACATGATTCAATGGGTGGTGGGCATGGACATGGAAATGGGCATGGGCATGGGCATGGAAATGGACATGGGTATGGGCATGGGCATGAAAATGAACATGGACAAAACGCCCTAGATCTTAGAGAGATATTGAATGACCTTTTAAAGGATAATACTCCGGATCATGGTCATACAGTAGATGCGCATATAGAACATTTTCAACACTCTGAAAATTTAAATTATTTAGAATATTCAGGAAATTCAGAACATTTAATATATTCAGATCACTCAGAACATTCTCAATATTTAAATCTCAATGTGGAAAATTATCAAGTTCCCACTTCGCATCAGCACGGAAATACCAGTGGCGGTGGTAACGATTCTCTAGTTGGTGGCCATGGCGATGACATCATAAGTTTCAGTGGACTTGGTGATCACTCTATTCAGCATGACATTGGCAATATATTACCTTTCCAACTCGGTGATATTCATTTTGGTCCAGATACGCATCTTTCCGTTACTCATCATTTTGAAACCAGTAGCAACGTCACCTTTGAATTCACGGATGGCGAATCTTCGATTACGCTGGTAGGTATGTCTGCTAGCGAAATTACTACCCATTTGGAGATATTGGGTTTGTCGTAATTTAACAAACAAATACTTCAAAAAGCCCGCAGATGTTTTGCGGGCTTTTTTATGACTAAATAAAAGAAACAATCTAATATGGATATTTCACATATCAGATCGAAAGATATGTAATAGGGCGAGCATATTGGAGCCGGCACTATACGTTATTTCAAGTGAGCGGGCATTTTAGTGTGAGCTATGCGACTGTGAGTCGGACATGAAAGCGGAGAAAAACAGGGAATGAGAATGCCAAATGTGAGGCATGACCCTGTGATCTACTGTAATTCTACAGCTCTAGCGGTTAGGAACCTTCGCTTCCTCCGAATATCCAATTAATACTAGGTATTTCCCGATACCGGAAAACACAGGTGACGTGCAACGCAAATCACCCATGTCGGTCTCGATGGAACATGTTATCGTGGAATAGGATTGTCATTGTTTCGGAGGTGTGAGATGGTAAATCATGACACAATGCGCCAAGCTGATGTTGAAGGAAACTATGCCATGTTAGAAAATTTCAATGTCCTCGATATCGTCGAATCTGACAATCTCAAAGAGATCGAAAAAATTACTATGATCGACGGGCTTACAGGTATGCCGGGATGGAAACGCTGTTGGCATGCTCTGGAAGGAATTGCTTGATGCACTTTGGTCGCAGAAAGTCATCACCATTATGCCAAACGTTCTAATTACCGGTAGTAACCGCGGTCTCGGTTTGGAGTGGTGTCGTCAATATGCGGAAGCTGGTTGGCGTGTTTTCGCCACTTGCCGATTTCCTGCGCAAGCGGAAGAACTGCAGCGGCTGGAAATCGAGCACAACACCTTAACCACACATCGTCTAGACGTGACTGATCCCGATCAAATTGACGCCTTGGCAAAGGAACTTGCGGATAATCCCATCGATCTCTTGATCAATAATGCAGGGGTTTATTTCGAGAAATACATTCGGCCGGAGCAAGCCACTGATTATGAAGCCTGGGCCCACACTTTCCGCGTTAATACTATGGGTGCTTTACGCGTAAGCCGCGCGTTCCTTGATCATATACGGCGTGGTCAAAAGCGTTTAATCGTCGCTATCAGCAGCCACATGGCTTCCATTGCCGAGATCGAAAGCCCCGGTAGTTATTACTACCGCTCCAGTAAAGCGGCATTGAATGCCGCCATGAAAGGATTCTCATTAGAACTAAGGCCGCAGCAGATCGGGGTGTTATTGCTGCATCCCGGTTGGGTGCAAACACGGATGGGTGGCCCGGATGCGCCGTTGTCTACCCAAGAAAGTGTCGAGGGTATGCGCTCCATAGTCGACGCTTTTACCCTGGCGGACAATGGTCGTTTCTTACGCTATGATAGCAGCGAAATTCCCTGGTAATAAGACAAAACCATATCATGAGCATAGCAAGTCGCTTGAGCGATTTGAGCTAAGGCAGAGCTGTCTCGCCTGCGGAGCAGGGGTTTGCTGTATGCTTTATAAATTCGTTATAGAAAAAAAGAAGTTTAATTTTTTATGCACAAAATTGTGTGACAGTTATGGGCAGAGTCTTGGAGCTTTTTGATTCACGCGTAAGTAACCTTCGCTTCCAGGATGAAAAAGCGGAGCTACATTTTTCCTATACCTGCATTTATTTGGAGCACAAGCCGGATGTCGTCTGGAGTCAGGAAGTGATCATACTTATGGAGCATGCCCAGCTTGAGGTGCCCTTACCTGCACTGCCAAATACTGTGGTCGGAGGTTATTTGGAATTAGATGGAAAATATTATGACTTGATTCCCCTTCCACTGCCACAGAAGCAAAATGGCCGATTATATTTGCAGTTTGCCGACGAAAGTGTACTCGTATTACATGGTGAGTATCCGGAAATCAGATTGGTGGGAGAAAAGATATTTTTGAGCGACCGATCATGGGATCGAAGAACAAAAATAACTCCCACGAAAAAATAAATTCTGAAAAAAGACTCAAAATTGCTGAGTCATTTCTGGCTTAGTTTAATTGATTCTTAACAACGATCAATGTTTTCTGTCTCCAGCGGAATGGTCAGAAGTGAATTTTTTATTGTATCGTGGCCGCGCTAATAAATGATCTTGCAAGAACCGAACGATCTCGTTTTGGATTTTCATATCGTTCAGCAGGCTAGTATGGTATTGAGGTAGAACTGAGTGTCGTGGAATAAGAAACTGCTTGTCACCTTGATAGGCGCTGAAAAGATCAAACGCTCGTTCGAAGGGAGTAACCGCATCGTCAGGGTGGTGTATAAAAATAATTGGAATATCACTATATGTGGTCACACATTTCGCCACATCAAGTTCGTCAGGTACGGTAGCGCTCACAGCTACGGCAGTGGGTAAAAGAATCGGATACAACGGAAACAGATACCAAAGTTGTTTTAGTTTGCTATACGCGATAGATCTTGGATCGAACACACCTTCTACAATAATTGCGGATAGCCCAGTCACCCTGAGTGGTAGGCACAATGCCACAGCGCTACTGATAGAATGACCCATGTAGGCAACTTCTTCACCAGGATATTCAGACTTTAAAAAAGTATGGTAGGCTGCAGCATCACCAATAAGTGAATTAAGATCAGAGCGACCTTCATTTTCGTCATATCCCTGGAAACTGAATACCAACACTCGGAAACCATGACCAAGCAGGAATTTGTAATATTCCAAGGCATGGCTTCTTGCCATCGCATTACCACCCGACACCATAACTGTGGCAGAATCACCCTCAGCTTCGAACAAAAGCCCATGCAGCTCATATCCTGAATCGTTTTTAACCATTACCTTTTTCGCCCGGTGCTGGTTTGATATTGGAGATGGCAAATAGCGAGCTTCCATTCTTCGTGCCAGCTCAGGATAAAGCATCAATCTCGTAGCACAACCACCGAGAAACGATGCAAGAGTGACTACTACTAATATGACAATACTGAACTGATTTGATGGCGGCTTCACCCTCAATTCCTTTAACGATCTTCTTCGCTCCTGACCAGTTAATCATAAAACTTTGATAGCTACCGGCTAAGAAAATTTGGGAAGTATTTTGTTTTACTTGATCGCAACACTTTATTACTCAAAATAATGCGACGCTCCTGCACTCTCCGGTGTGTAATCAAGTTGCTCTATCAATCTTTCAAGAAATGCTCGCTGCCCTTTCAAGATTTTCTCCCTGGCTTCCTGTACTTCAAACCATTGCGCTCTATCGACTTCAGGAAACTGTTGAATTTTGCCACTATGGGGTGGCCATTCAAGGCTAAACAGGTTACTTACGATCTTTGAAGTGTCAAAATCATGCTTTAAGGCCCACGCATGCACTATTTTCCGACTAGGCTGCTTTACCTCCCCGAGATCAATAAACATTCCGTCTACTTCGTGTCCTGTTTCTTCTCGAAACTCTCGTTTGGCCGCAGCGAGCGGATCTTCATCTTTTTCGTATATTCCTTTTGGGATTGACCATGCCCCATCGTCCTTTTTTGCCCAGAAAGGCCCACCAGGATGAACAAGCATGACTTGAAGCTCACTTTCAATAAAGCGATACAAAATGATGCCTGCACTATGAACGCTCATGAGTCACCTATACAAAAGTGGGGATTCCCCAATCTCTGGCCCCAATTCTCCTCTCTCAAACTATTTCTATCAATCAGTAGACACTCCATTCATATAGTTTAATTAAAGAAAACACCCGAAACTTTATCTGCATGTCAACAGAAAACTCTCTTGCTGCGTTATTAAATAAAAATAAATGTGAGCAAGCTGTTAATGGCTTGTTGAGAAGGGAAGTATAAAAACATTGCCTTCAGACCCATATCTCTTACACCAATACCGATGGGTAGAGTGGCTAAAACTTGGGAGGAAAGTTGCCAAACTGCTGAACTGTACCTTGAATGATATTAACTTTTAATAAAAAAGAGCGTTTTTTACTAAACGTTTCTCCTCAATATGAATAAACTCAATATTGCTTATACTTGTAACGTAAGAAAGCCGGACATGGATGACGAACGTTATGGCGAATTTGAAAGCCCGGCTACCATCGAAGCTGTGATAGCAGCGCTAGAACGTCTCGGCGCGAATGTAGAATTGATTGATGTTGGTTCTGATATATATCATCAACTTGAAAAGTGCAAAAATCATATCGATTTAGTCTTCAATAACGCAGAAGGTCTCGATGAGAAGGAATTGCGTGAAGCTATTGTCCCATTTTTCTGTGAATACCTAAGCATTCCTTATACAGGCAGCAGCCCAAAAACATTCATCAACAAGATGGATAAAGCAACGGCAAAAAGGATCGTCGCGTATGACGGCGTGCCGACTGCACGATTTCAGCTCATGGTGCCAGGAGAGCAGCTCAAAGATTTGTCTTTCCCTTTGATGGTAAAACCCTATAGCGAAGGAACCAGTATTGGTATCAGCCAAAAAAGCAAAGTGCACGATTTGTTAGAACTCAATGATGCCATCGAAGCGATCTACACACAGTTCAATCAACCCGCGCTCGTCGAAGAATTCCTGCCCGAAAACGAGTATACGATAGGCCTTATCGGAAACTATGTGCTCCCGATCTTGGAAATCGACTTTGCAAAGATTCCAGGACAGCCTCAGGTACGTGATCCCCACGTAAAAGACATCGAGAATTCCTATATTTCACATCTCTCCTGGACTGAAAAAGCACAAAGTTTCGCGAAGCTCGCTATTGCAGCGCACGAAGCACTTGAGGTGCGTGATTATAACCGTATGGACTTTCGCGAGCGCGATGGCCAGCTCTATTTCCTAGAAGCCAATGTAATTCCTGGTATTCACCCCACAGAAGCTGATCTTACCAATATGTGCCGTCACGCAAACATCGCACACAATGATATGGTTGCACTGATCGTCGATACAGCCGTACAACGACTCTCTCCACTATACCCGGAACGATTCAAAGGAAAGACCCAGCTGCTTGAGGAATTAGCAGATTCCGCCATGGAACAAGCAACCATAGCTGGCACGATTATCCATCGGGACCGGCAGTATATCCTTCTAGGTAAACAAATAAGTGAATCATGATCATACCTATTACGAAAGAATTCTATCCCAATCTTGAGAAGATTGCCCTGCAGGATATTGGTCCTATGTACCAATCTGCAATTCATGATGAACTGGAAGACATCTCCCCTGGCAAATGCTTTGGACACTGCGTAATAGAGAATGGCAATCCTGTCGGCTATGTGATTGTTAAAAAAACGGTTGATACCTATCACCTACTGACCATTGCAGTCGACGAGCATCATCGTGGCAAAGGATATGGCTCTCTGATGTTAGATAGCATTTTTGCTGAGATTGAGAAGCAAGGAGGAAGAATTCTCAATGTCATTACTGATGCCGATGCAAATAAAAGCCTGCGATTCTATCTTAAAAATGGTTTTGTCCTGGCTGGCATTGTTCAAGATGAATTTATCTCAGGCGTTGCTCAAGTACATCTTACAAGACGGACGGGATTTAAACCGTAGAACCGTAGTTAAACGCAGGGGTCTTTAATCCCCTGCTATTCCACACAACACTTATTAATCAGTTCATAAAGGAAATAAGACGATGAGAATCAAAGCAACTAAAATGGATGGGTGTGGCAATTCTTTCTTGATAGTTGATGAGATGAGAACTCCTCTGGCTGGATTTGATCGCTCGCAGATTTCAAACGCATTAGCAATGCAGCACGAGACCGATGGTGTTATTTATCTGGATCGACAACAAGGGTTCCCGACAATGAGGATTTTTGATTGTGATGGAACCGAAGAAACCATGTGCGGCAATGGCTTGCGATGTGCGACACGTTATTTGCGTGACACCTATATTTCCAGCGACATGTTTTCCATCATCACCGGCGACGGAAAGAAGGAAGTGCTCGTCCATGATGATCTTGTCGAAGCGAATCTAGGAGAAGCACGAAACTACCGGCAGATTAATCATCAGCTTCATTTCGTCTTTACCGGTGTCCCACACGTGGTGGTGATTGGTTCTGAGGTTGATATAGAAACCGCAAGAGTATTGGGTAAATCCTTACGGGAAGAACAGTCTTTATGTGAGTTCGTCGGTCATCCGGAAGGCGTCAACGTTGATTTCATCTGGCGCGACCAGGAAGGCATTTCGGTACGCACGTATGAGATGGGTGTGGAAGATGTCACCAAAAGTTGCGGAACAGGAAGCGCAGCGAGTGCTTACGTGGCGGCTAAGGTCTTTGGGATAACGCTGCCGATAATCACGAACTCGATCGGAGGAAGCCTGCAAATCAGAGAAAACAATGGACACTTGTCAATTTGTGGTCCGACACGTTATCAAGGAAAGGTCATCGGGTTTGCGAATACTACTCATCCAAAATCAGCAATGCCAATCGATCACTTGCAGCGAGGGTATGCTTGGCTAAGTATGTAGGAAGGTTTATTCATCTTAATTGGATAGTGCCGCATGAGATATTAGCCCTGAGGGTGAAACATCGAATTTGAATAGTAGCAAGGAAGAATGCTGAAGTTTTGACATAGCGTGTAGCCATGCTGCACGATAGTATTGTCATCATAGGGGCGTTCTGCATGCAAATATTCTGTTACTATCGCAATTCTCAAAACGACGCACAACCACTTATAAACTGTTCGATTCAGTGTAGGTTTTTTTAAGGGTGATCGTATGGAATTTTCAATTGTGACTTTTTTATTAATTATGGCCGCAATGGCACTTGCAGATGTGTGCTGGACACTCTATTTCATTGATGTAGAAGAAAGAAGAGCACACCCTGCTGCATTCTGGTCAGCCATGATTATTCTAGTCACAGCATTTACGGTCACTAATTATGTCGAGAACAAAATCTATATATCTGCTGCCTTCCTGGGTGCATATTTAGGAACCTATGTAACCATTAAGTGGAAGGTGAAAAAAGAAAGCAATCAAAAATTTTAAGCCTGATAAGTCAGAATCAAAGAAATTAAAATCTGCATAGCTACTTTTCTGAAGCAGAGGTTTCAGCTTCCGAGAAAATGCTCACCCGCGCAATGCCATCGTTACCGATGACACCGCGGTACATTCCTGTGGTATTGAAGCACATGGCATAATTGCCTTTTCCATCCAACACAATCAAACCACCATCACCACCAATGGCGGCAATTTCCGCTAGAACATTATTGGCCGCTTCGGCAATCGGTTTGTGCTGTAATCGCACCTGTGCCGCCGTGTTAAATGCGGCTGCAGCACGGATGAACATTTCTCCGGTACCGGTTGCAGATACCGCAACCGAGTGATTGTCCGCATAGGTACCAGCGCCAATGATCGACGAATCCCCCACGCGCCCGAAGCGCTTGTTCGTGAGTCCGCCAGTTGATGTGCCAGCAGCGAGATTGCCATAACAATCCAGCGCCACAGCACCAACCGTGCCGCGCTTTTCATTCTCGCCTGGCAATGGTGTAACCGGAGCAGCGTCATGATCGCGCAACACGCGTTCCTTGGCAATCGCTTTTTGTAACTGATCCCAGCGGTATTGCGTATAAAAATAAGATGGATCCACGATCTCAAGACCCTGTTCGGCAGCGAAAGTTTCAGCACCCTCGCCCATCAGCATCACATGCGTGCTTTTTGTCATTACGGCGTGAGCGGCACGGATCGGATTGCGAATCGTTGTGACCGCAGCAACAGCACCAGCCATGAGTGTGGAACCATCCATAATCGATGCCTCCAGTTCATTATGGCCAGCATGGCTGAACACCGAGCCCTTGCCAGCATTAAACAAGGGTGAATCTTCCATCACCACGATTGCTGCAATCACAGCATCAATGCTGCTGCCGCCAGCTGTAAGTATCGCATAACCAGCGATCAGAGATTGAGCAAGTGCCTCTGTATAAGCCTGCTTACGTTCCGTTGTCAGCTTACTGCGAATGATAGTACCAGCGCCACCGTGGATCACCAGCCGAATCGGTGAAGCATCTGCCATTAGTAAGCTGGTCACCATTTCTTCCAAGGACAAGAGCACCGATCTGTTTTTTCGGTATTCATAAACGTTTTGTTCATTATTGGACTCAGAGTATATTTACATCTGCGCCACCCTTTATGCTGATCAATCTTTGTTCGAATTTGCATGGCGCAATTGAATACTTGTGCTCTTTATTCTAAATCACGCTTCTGCAAACTGACCAAGAATTTGCTCGTATAGCTGTCGATCAGCCTTGCTAAACAAAACAAAGCGAATATGTTTAACAGTCAAAAGTCTGGGAAGCATATCGAAAATTGTCTGGAAAGCGATCCTTGTAGCCGATTCTAATGGGTAGCCAAAAAAGCCTGTCGAGATTGCCGAAAAAGCAATGGATCTGATGCTATTATCCTCGGCCAGTTGCAATGCGTTACGATAACAGGAGGATAACAACTGATCAGAAGGCTCATCTTTGCCGTAGACCGGCCCAAGGCAATGAATAACATAGCGGTTTGGCAGATTATGCGCTCCGGTTATGACCGCCTGACCAGGCTGAATAGGCGCGAGCTTGCGGCATTCCTCTTCGAGGCCAGGACCTGCTCCCCGATGGATCGCGCCCGCCACTCCTCCTCCCATCCGCAACATGGCGTTAGCCGCGTTAACAATGGCATCCATATCAGATTGAGCCGCAATGTTTCCCTGAACACACTCAATGGTTACGCCGAAGAATTCACGCTTAGTCATAAATTACATCTCCCATTATTGTATTAGAGTAAATTTATATCCCTTAACCGCTTTACTCTTTTACCACCTCAATGGCCTAGCTGCTGCAGCTTGCTCTTTGTCGACCTACCGTGACTGCGACCAACCGCTGGGCAAAGGCCAGGACTGAGATCTTTGATAGCACATAACCACTCACTCAGCAGATTAGGCAATATTACTCATGATGCTGCGCATCATCAACCTTGAAGCTATACAAATCTGCTTTTAACAAAACCTAGTTTAGCTTTTTCATCTTTGAAAATGATTGGAAACTACTTCAGTTAAAAAACTTTTGTGATCAAAATAAGATCAAAAATTATCAAGCTTTTTGCACGTAAGGAATAAGAATGCATGTATAGCGATATTAGACACAACTTGCCTGTTTTAGCTTATCGTGCGGCTGATATCGCCACCATTGTGTTAATGCACAATCGGCGAATATTGTTGTATGGTCCACCTGGAGTCGGCAAATCGACCTTGGCAGCACAATTGGCGCATGAACTCAACAAGGCTGGTCGAAGCTGTTACTGTATCTGTGCCGATCCCGGTTCGCCCGCCTTTGGTTTTCCAGGTGCTGTTTCTCTCGCCAGATGGCAATCGGATGACTGGCAGATTCGCAGTTATGAAGCTATCTGCAGTCTCAATGCAGGCCGTTTCCGCCTGCCGCTGGTTTTAGCGATACGACACCTCGTCCAATCCCTTGCCCAATCGCTTGATTACGACGTATTGTTAATTGATGCCCCTGGCGTAGTCCGTGGCGTTGCCGGCAGTGAATTGTTACAGGGTTTGTTCGAGGTGGTAGCTGCCGATGCTGTGCTCGCGCTTACTGCGGCTGATCGCCATCCAGCGCTGCTGGATGAATTGCGTAACTTGACAGACCAGATCTTCGTGGTCCAAGCCAGCGTGGAGGCCAAGCGACCAGGGAAACGCAGTCGCGCTCGCCAGCGGACAATGCTGTGGAATAACTACCTTAAGCACGGTATTGAACACACAGTTGATCTTGCGCAAGTAAATATTATCGGCACACCGCCCCCCTTAGGCGAAGCCAGTGCCTGGCCAGGAAGGCAGATCGCACTATTGAATCGCAATCAGACCCAGGTCATGGCCGAAGTGAAGCACTTGCACGGAAAGCAATTAACTGTCAGATTGCCATACTTACCACACGCTTTCGATAGTTTATTGATCCGGGATGCGCAGCGTTCGCTCAACGGTCTGGTAGAAACGGCTATACCGTTTGCGGCAGAGCCACTCGAATACCTGCCGCCATCTACTGTGAATCGCCCACCCCAGCAAAATGGAGGGATGCGGATCATAGGTCGAGTCGGCCAAATCGATTTCTGCCTGGTTAATGGTATTTTTGGCGATCCGCTATTGCACGTGCGCTTGCGGCAGCAAAGGCGAAGCCTGCTGTTCGATTTGGGAGAGGGCGTGCGTCTGCCTGCACGCATTGCTCATCAGGTAACGGATATTTTTATCAGTCACGCCCATATCGACCATATTGGTGGCTTCATGATGTTATTGCGGTCACGCATTGGTAAATTTCCACCATGCCGCCTGTATGGACCGCCAGGATTGGCTCAGCACATCAAAGGATTCCTGCAAGGGATACTGTGGGATCGGATCGGTGAGCGCGCGCCCTGCTTTGAGGTAACGGAAATGCATACAGACCGATTGCTACGTTTTCGACTGCAGGCAGGCCAGGAAGCATGTGTGCAGCTCGACGAGGTCAAGTTGGAAGCAGGGGTTATCCTGCAAGATACGGGTTTCCGTATTCGAGCACAAATGCTAGATCACCATACGCCGGTGCTGGCCTACGCCTTCGAGCCGACAAAGGAGATCAATATCCGCAAAGATTACTTGCAAGCACATAACCTGAAGCCAGGACCTTGGTTGGCTCAGTTGAAAAAACACCTGCTGGCCGAAAATGACAGAGCAATAATTACTCTGCCTGATGGAATGGTGACCAATGTGGCTGCTATCGCAACTGATCTGACTCTGATCAAGCCAGGCAAGAAATTAGTTTATGCAACCGATCTTGCTGATACCGTGGATAATCGCAGGCGTCTCCAGGCTTTAGCCCGATACGCCCATACCTTTTTCTGCGAAGCTTGCTTTATGGAAACGGATGTCAGCCAAGCTGCGCGGACTGGTCATTTAACCACACGCGCTTGCGGCGAAATTGCAACGGCTGCTGAAGTTGCCAGACTGGTGCCCTTCCACTTTTCCCAGCGCTATGCTGACAAACCACAGCAGGTTTATGATGAGATACATACCGTCTGCTCACGTGTTGTCATGCCACCTCTCTTGCAGCCCATTGGGATTACCAACGAACAGGATGAACTAACCTAGTAAAACTAACATAGCTTAGCAGCGTCAGTAGAAATCAAGTAATCATTAGAGTTTGCGTGACTAAGTGTTTAATTTTTTTATGCCCCTGATTTCCTTGCACCTCGATCCCGGTTTTTTCCGTATGAAGACTCAATAGCTGTTATTTAGTAATTACCCTGCTTGATGGTACCAGTAGCCAAAACAGAGCCCTGTGATGTCAAAGTAAACAAAAATATTAAACTGGGCTTTTTGTTAGCCGACAAAATCAGGCAGGTAAATTAGCTATGGGATCGTACCACTAGGCATTCTATTCCCTGTCGGGCCAGACTCTGGCAGGCGGTGTGCGCTTCGTTTTTCTGCAAACCCACCAATTGGGCTCGATAGAACTTACGATTGCTAATCTCAATCTCGGTTACCACTATTTCACCTGGTACCCAGCGGGTGGCAGCTTGCGCCTGGGCCTGGGCTCGATCGTACGCCTGATAGGAACCTATTTGAATTGCCCAGCTGTTGCTATCCACCACGGCAACCCTCTGGGGCGCAACATTGACCTCTGACGAAGTAGGCCGTTTCATCATGGCCAGTTCGGGAATCTTTGGTTGCAAGGGAACCGGTTTAGAGACAGGAGCAGACATACTAGCCTTCATAGCTACGGCTGACGCCGTATCGATATTGCTGACATTACGGGCTGACTTGGTTGCCAGTTCGGGGGTCTTTGGCTGCAAGGGAGCCAGTTTAGAGACAGGAGCAGACGTACTAGCCTTCATAGCTACGGCTGGTGCCGCATCGATATTGCTGACATTACGGGCTGACTTGGTCGCGACTGATTGCGTAAAGCTGCGATCCAGCAGCTGGGCCATTTGCCGATCGCGCGAGGCGGCGCTTTGTCCACCCATCACCACCGCAACTATCCGTCGATTACCCCGCTTGGCGGAAGTGGCCACATTGAACCCTGAGGCCCGGATAAAACCGGTTTTCAGGCCGTCAACACCCGGCGTGTTTCGTACCATGCGGTTGTGACTGTTATAGGTGATACCTTTGTAACGAAACGACTGGGTCGAAAAATAATGGTAGTACTGAGGAAAATCCTTCATTAACCGCGTGGACAAGGTTGCCATGTCCCGAGCCGTAGTTCTCTGCTCACTGTGCGGTAGACCGGAGGCATTGCGGAAGGTGGTGGAATACATGCCAAGCTTGCGGGCTTTCTCCGTCATCATGCGACCAAAGTTAGCCTCAGTGCCACCCAACGCCTCGGCTACCACCGCTGCTACGTCGTTGGCGGAGCGCACGATCAGTGCTGGAATCGCATCACGCACGTTAAGGGTATCACCCGATCGCAATCTGATATTGGTCTGCGGCATGGACGCTGCATGAGTCGATATCTGCATGGGAGTATCAAGATTCATCTTACCTCGCTCCATCGCCTCGAATAACATGTAGAGCGTCATCATCTTGGTCAGAGAGGCAGGATAACGGCTGGCATCAGCATTTGACTCGTGAAGCACTTGACCCGTATCCGCATCGATCACGATAGCAGCATGACGAGGATTCGCCTGTACCTGGCCTACCAGGGAGAGTAATAACAATACAACAAAGACAAGAAATCCTTTTCTCCTTGCACCTTTCAAAGCAAACATAGGACCTATCCTTTCTGCAATAATGCAAATCAATGTATTAATCAATGGACTCACCCATCAGCCTGTCCTGTCGATAGCCTAAATGAAACACTCTGCTGCTGAACAGCATATAAATTAACTTATCCATGGTCGTCACTCACATCGCAATTGTAATATCCCAAATAGCCTATGATTTAGGCAAAATGTAAATCATAGAGCTATGTGTGATATCCAATCAGCCTTCAATTGCTGCTGATCAGGTTACACAAGGGTGGCAAATTTAAATGATGGATATCATCCATCCCCCGCATGATCGTCAATTAGCCTGAGTTTTTTTCCTCAGCCCTGCTGGTTTGCAATATTTTTTCAAAAGCCATGTCCCTTTTTGTCGCTTGCTGAGCAGATTGTGATCACGCATTTTTCACACGCTACACGGCCTAATCGACCACCAACCTTGCCTGCATGAGTACAGCGTGGCCGCTGCTCATGGTAGTTTAAAGTCAGGTCAACGTAATAGCTGCGATTTTATCCGAATTGCTGCTAAACGCCATACCTGATTTTGCAAGCTAATCAGTAATTCTAGGTGTTTGCACTAATTCTCTGCGGAGGGATATGAGGAGTATAGTGTGCTTATTACCGCTTCATCAAAGGATAACTAAATGCTGGAATCTTCATTTCGTCTCGGTACTGTTTTTGGTATACGTATCGGAGTGCACTATACGTGGGTTATCGTCTTTTTTTTGCTAATCAGCTCGCTGTTTGCGGTATTTAGAAATGCTCACTCAGAGTGGAGCAGTCATGCCACATTGCTGACCGCTTTGCTGGCTACACTGTTGTTTTTTGTCAGTATCATCCTGCATGAACTAGGTCACAGCCTGATAGCGATAGCTCGCGGGATCAAGGTACGCGCCATTACGCTCTTTGTTTTCGGTGGTGTGGCGCAAACTGAGAAAGATGCAGATACTGCCGCAACCGAATTCTTCATTGCAATTGCAGGGCCCCTGGTAAGCTTTGCGCTCGCGGGTCTGTTTTATTTACTCAAGCTTTGGCTAATGCCATACAGCGAAACCGCCACAGCAGTACTCGATTGGTTAACAACCATTAACTTGGTGGTGGCGATCTTTAATTTAATACCTGGTTTTCCAATGGATGGTGGCCGTGTTTTCCGTGCCCTGGTATGGAGAATCACTGGAAATGCTGTTAAAGGAATGGAATGGGCTGTAATGAGTGGCAAGATAGTCGCCTATGGCTTAATGGTTACAGGTATGCTGGTAGCCTTGCAGCCAGCCGCGCTGATCAATGGTCTGTGGTTAATAGGGATAAGCTGGTTCTTGCTTGCCGTGGCAGAGGACAGCAAACGTGCTTATTTCAGGGAACACCTGGCTGGTCATGTATCTGTTGGTGATGTAACACAAAAAGAAGTGCCGACGATAGCTGCAGACATGAGCATATTGGACTGGATAGATAAAAAGATGTTACTGACCGGCCACCGTGCGTGTCTAGTGATTAAAGATAACCAAACTATCGGCCTAGTATCACTAAGTGATATTGTTAAGTGTCCACGCGAGCAATGGTCCAGCACGCCAGTGCGCGAGATCATGACCCCGCTCAAACGTCTTTATATCGCCAAGCCTAATAACAGCATCCTTGAGGTATTACAAATCATGAATGAGTATGGCATCAACCAAGTGCCTGTAGTCGACGAGGGTAAAATTGTTGGCTGGATCGATCGCGAACATATACTGAAGATTTTGCAACTACACATCGACACCGGCCGTTAATCCCGTCATCAAGCTCATCTAACTGAGGATATCAGGTCTTCCTATTCACGCACATAAATCGGTAATCGGGACTGCCATTGGCGCCAGCCGCTCATCCCTTCAGGCAGGCGCTCATGCGCACCCAGTACCAGTATGCTTCCCGCTGAAAGTTGTGTTTGTAATTTATGCAGAAATTGTACTTGTCTATTTAAGCTGAAATAGGTGAACACCAGATTGCGGCACAGCACCAGATGACAAGATTGCGTACCAACCATCTGCTCTACATCAGCAAGTGAAAAAGTGACTGGCTGCTGATAAATGGGATGCAGACAATATTGATCATTGATTTGTCTGAACGCTCTTTGACGCCATTCAGGTGCCAAATTCTTCACACTGCTAAATGGATAGCACGCTTTGCGTGCCTGTTGAATCATGAGCGGCTCAATATCTGTTGCAGTAATCGATATTACAATTTCCGGGTAGTAGTCTTGCAAAACAAAAGACCAGAGTAACACCAGGCTATAAGCCTCTTCACCTCTAGCACAGCCTGCACTCCAGCAATATAAGTATTTTTCACCTCGCAGCAGCAGCTGAGCACACAATCGGGGTATTAATTCACTTTCAAGTCGATTAAAAACGACTTTATCACGATAAAAACGTGAGATGGTGACATGAGACAAGATGGCCAGAGTTTGCCATTCAGAAGCATGGCTAAGCAAATAATCACGATAAGCCAATTCATCCGCAAGACCTAGCTGGTTAATACGCTGACTAATACGTTTACATACCTGTTTTCTAACTCGGGGAAAACCCTGCCAGCGTAGTTGCATCTGCGGCAGGGCCCACTGCAAGAAGTGAATACAGGCTTCATCTTTCATAAGTATTACCTATTTAAAGCCAGCCAGCCTTTCCTGTTATTATTGATCAAAAATACCATCGGTTCTCAACAAGACCGGGCCTCACAATCCAGAAAGCACGATGTAGATCCATGCAATATAGCATCGGATCAGCACATCAGTACTGCTAGAGTTTGGAGCCACCCGCTACAAAAGCAATATTCTTGCATCCAGTTATTGCTATCTAATCTAATTGTTAAACCCAGATTCCTCAGTTAATCGTTCATGCGGGTATTAACATTATGAATATAATAGTCTTTCCTATAAATTTCATTCTCACCTTCCAGATGTTTACGCTTCGGTGCGGAGTGCACGATTTTACAAGCACATAACTGCATTGCGACTCCTTGGCATGGAGCGACCATTCTGCATCGTTCGCTTTGCCCTGCGCTCGCAAAACCGCCACTCCATCCCGTCCAGCTAAGAAATCTAGATTAAAACTTTATCCGTCCGGATTAATAACACACCAGTCAGATCACTTGCTCCTTTCTTTCTCAATGCACCTCTCGCTAAGGAATAAAAATTGTAGGCTTCTGCATTATTGCCTATCTCTTTGTTATTCCTTAGCATCAATATGAGACAAAACAGGATCAATTCTCATTCTCAAACTGAAATTAAACACTGAGAAGAAAACAAAGGAGGCATTCAATGGAGATTGCTGACAAAGTACTAAAAAGAACAACACGGGCGTCTGTGAGAAACGTGCTGGCTATTCTGCTGGCTGGAGTAACGACATTTCTATATGCGGCGTGGCAATTAGTGATGGAGCAGCAATTTTTCTTGCGCATGTTTGTTGTAGAGCGAATAGGTAAACGGGGTGTAGTGAGACTGCCATTGGGGTATGTAAATGTGTTATCGCTAAAGAGCATCATGTTATGTCAACATCTGGCTAATAATCCTGACGTATTACGAAAGGAGCGTCAGCGAACAGAACAGCAGATATTACAAAGATTGAAAAACTACAACCTACCGCGCCGACTAATTCTAGATATTGCGGAATATCGTCCTGGTAAGATTGAGCCGCACCAGTTTTACCATGAGCACGTCAAACGCTCCATTCCGTGCTTATTGCGTGGATTTATGGAAAATGTACCCGCAGACTGGACACTCGCAACACTGGCAGAACGATTTCCTGATGCAGTGGCACAGGCTCTGAACAAGCACAGCATGAAGATGATCAATACATCCCTATACCAGATCGCTAAGGATCGTCGCTGCAATTTCATCCCGCAACAATTACTGCTCGACCAAAACCCAGCCTTCTACCAACATTTTGATATCCGACGGTCACATGCCTATTTCCCAGTCATGGGTCGTCCATCCAAACCTATTCTGAGTTTTCTGATTCTCGGTCTCGGCACGGGGTTAAATGCCAATTACCACTGCGAAGAAGGTCTCAACTGGTATCTGGCCGTATCGGGAACCAAGCGCTGGACATTGATTGAATCCGAATATTCCTGGCTGTTATATCCGGCCGCTCGTGGCGATGGTATGCGACGGTTTGCAGCATTCCGCGCTGACGAACAGGGTGAGCCAAGTGATCGTGACGCTTATCCATTAGTGGAGTACGCCCCGCGTTATGAGTTCGACCTGCACCCGGGTGATGTTTTATTTTTCCCAGCATGGATGTGGCATAAGACCATCAACCTCGATGAAGAAGGACTAGGTGTTACTTGTCGCTATAGCGCACCAACGGTGATGTCGAACAGGTATTTCCGTGGCCTGCAGCTGCTTTCGGCTGGTTTCTGGAAAAGCTGCCCTGAAGTCATCAGCAGCACCATTCGCGGGAATATTGGTGATCTAGCCAGGAACACCGCCCATAATGAGCAGGAAACCATACTCTACTGAAAACCTGGCTCCAGGTTTTCAACAAGGCCCAAATTTGACTATTTTGATCGGCTAATCACAAATATGCGCGTTGATGGAAAAACTGCTATCTTTACATGACGATAAACACCGACCCATTTTTAACTTAAAAAACAGAAGAGTATAGAGCAAACGTGTATAAACGTGTATAGATCAGCGAGGTAAGCACATGAAGGTTAGAGCACTCTTTTCTCTTTCATTTTTAGACCATGGCTTTGAGCTAGCCCTCATTATTCCATTTCCAAATCAAACATGACGCAAGAGCGAGCCGCAGACAGTATAAATAATACGGCAAGGAGAAGCCGACAAAATCAGGTTTGATTTAGAAATGGAATTAATCGTTACCATTCCAGAATTGCTGATTATTTCATCAGCTCACGCATGAGAGTGTTCACATCTACCGGCGCCCCCAGGCGGCGAGCAACCTCTAAAATTTGGCTAGGACTGGGCTTGACTAAACGGGAACATGCTTTCGAGTTTGCGTAAATGATGTCTTCACAGTAGGCTGGTCTTGCACCCGAGCAGGCAAGCGCATCGGCGTAGCGCGAGCTGCTACAGTAGGATGGGTGTGATGCGAAGCATGCGCCGGAATTGGCGTAGCTATCGCTTTCGCAATAAGCTTCGCTAGCCAGGAAGCAGGCACCGGAGTGAGCGTAACTCGAGCTGCTGCAATATACTGGATGTGATGTAAAGCACGCACCAGAATTCGCATTGCTATCGCTTTCACAGTAGGATGCATTAATCAAGAAGCATGCTCCTGCGTTGGCAAAACTCGTACTGTCACAATAGGAGAGATGCGAGGCGAAGCAAGCCTTGGCGTCAGCATTGGTAGTACTTCTGCAATACTCGGATGGCTCAGTGGGTAATGTAAATCCGCTGAGCAGATTCAGAAGCAGAAACAGCAGTATGAATCGCCAGATACTTGTCATCACCTACTCCGATATATCCTAAATTTTGTCCTGGAAAGAGCGCCCACTACAGTCAACGCCCAAAACAGCATCAACGTAACAAAGTGAGAAAAAAGTCATAGACAACAGATCAAACGCTAGTATTGTGTGGCGTATCGACACTTTGGGTGGGCATCAGTCCAGATCGGTCAGCTGTAACCCTGCAGTGTGGCTTATCATTGGCAATATCGAAATCATTTTCCAAATGAAATGGCTGCAGGTTCTCCAGATGATCCGGACTACCTGGTTTAACATTTACAATTTTCCAGCCATATTCTGACTTTGCATTATTATATTTTTGCCGGCTTATCCATGCGCCACATTGGTCCTGGCGCCACTCGGATATGTCTTGCCCCAGTGTCCCTCTTCCTTTTTCCCAGACTGCTTGTACCAAATTCTCATCGATAGTCATAGTCTTCTCCTGCAAAAAGGTTTTCTTAATATTTTCTAATAATCAGAACCGTTTGTTCACTGATACCGTTATTAAAATTTATTTGTCAATCTCGGTTTCAGTCTATCATTAGAAAACAGTGTAAGCAGCAAATTCCATCATGCAGGTAAGAAAGAAAAATTATCAGTAACGTAGTGGCGATCTGCCACTGTGTACTAACAAATGTAGGTTGGTATTTGCCAGAAAAAACTCTGCTGAACACGCTTTGAGAACGCAGACGCAGCGGCGGACGGTTCATATCACGGAGGTTATATGGAATCACAAAATGAGCGCCATGAGCACAAACAAAAGGGCAGCACAGCGCAATCCTTACCAGCTGCTGAGACCAGAGGATTCTATACTTGTCCCATGCATCCCGAAATTCGGCAAAAAGACCCGGGAAATTGTCCAATCTGTGGTATGGCGCTGGAACCGGAAGCGATGACTGGAGAAGAAGGTGAAAACCCGGAACTGACCGATATGCGTAAAAGGCTCTGGCTCGGCTTGCTGCTAACCCTCCCCGTTTTCTTATTGGAAATGAGTGCCCATTTTAGAGATCAGCTCTTTTACCTCAATACTCATTTAGCTAACTGGATACAGCTGGTACTGGCTACCCCAGTGGTGCTTTGGGCGGGAAAATCCTTTTTCACGCGCGGCTGGGCTTCATTGAAAACGCGCAAATTGAATATGTTCACGCTGATTGCCATGGGCACAGGGGTGGCCTGGCTATACAGTTTGGTGGCAACGCTGGCACCTGGTATTTTTCCCACTGACTTCCAGCAGGCGAACGGCGCTGTGGCGGTATATTTTGAGGCTGCTGCAGTGATTACGGTACTTGTCTTACTGGGACAGGTACTGGAACTCAAAGCACGCGAGCGGACAGGCGGTGCAATCCGTGCGCTACTCGATCTGGCGCCCAAAACAGCTCGCCGGCTTAGCGCCACAGGAGAAGAAGATGTACCACTGCAACATATCCATGTGGGTGATCTGCTGCGTGTTCGGCCTGGTGAAAAAGTTCCTTTGGATGGCATCGTTACCGAAGGACGCAGCGCAGTGGATGAATCGATGGTGACGGGTGAATCGATGCCCGTGAAGAAAGAACCCAACAGTAAGGTGATCGGTGGCACGATTAATCAGACTGGCAGTTTTGTGATGAAAGCCGAGCGCGTGGGTAAAGATACGATGCTTGCGCAAATCGTTCACATGGTGGCTGAAGCACAGCGCAGCCGCGCTCCAATTCAAAGACTAGCTGATGTTGTTTCTTCCTGGTTTGTGCCTGCAGTTATCATCATTGCTTTGCTGGCCTTTATCGGGTGGGTTGTATACGGACCGCCCCCTACCACCCTCAGCCATGCGCTCATTGCTGCAGTCAGTGTGCTGATTATCGCTTGCCCCTGTGCGTTGGGGTTAGCCACGCCCATGTCAATCATGGTCAGTGTCGGCAAAGGCGCACAAGTGGGCGTGCTCATTAAAAATGCCGAAGCGCTGGAGCGTATGGAAAAAGTAGATACGCTGGTCATTGATAAGACCGGAACACTCACTGAAGGCAAGCCAACAGTAACCAAAATTGTTACGACCGAAGGATTTACCGAAGACACGTTGCTAGCGCTGGCTGCTTCGCTAGAACAAAGCAGCGAACACCCGCTGGCGCATGCCATTGTCACAGCAGCGAAAGCAAAGAGGCTCGATCTATCTGCGGCAGATCAATTTGATTCACATACTGGCAAAGGTGTTATCGGAAGAATAAAAGGGCAAAATGTTGCCCTAGGCAATGCAATGCTAATGGAAGAACAGGCCGTCGATGTTTCATCACTCAGTACGCAGGCTGATGCACTACGGGCCGAGGGGGCTACTGTCATTTTTATGGCTGTAGACAGCAAACCTGCCGGGCTGTTGGCCATAGCCGACCCGATCAAGACGACGACAACGGCGGCGATCAAGGCGTTGCAGCAAGAGGGTATTCATATTATGATGCTAACTGGTGATAACCGCCGCACTGCTGAAGCTGTAGCCAAGAAACTCGCGATCACCGAAATCGAATCAGAGATTCTGCCAGAAGACAAAGGCGAAATTGTCAGAAAACTGCGGGAAGCAGGACGAATTGTCGCTATGGCCGGCGACGGCATCAACGATGCACCAGCATTGGCTGCGGCCGATGTTGGTATTGCCATGGGAACGGGTACCGATGTGGCCATGGAAAGCGCTGGCATTACGCTGCTCAAAGGCGACCTGACTGGTATCGTACGCGCTCGCAAGCTATCCATGGCAACCATGCGCAATATCCGACAAAACCTGTTCTTTGCGTTTATTTACAACGCTGCCGGGGTACCTGTGGCAGCAGGTATGCTCTACCCTTTCTTCGGGATCCTGCTCTCGCCGATTATCGCCGCTGCCGCAATGTCACTTTCTTCGATCAGTGTCATTGGTAATGCTTTGAGATTGCGCCTCACTTCTTTGCAGTAATCATCTGTTAACGTTTGTTGAATTGCAGCAAAATCATCAGAATATTTTCAATCTGAGTTAGCAAAATTACTTTCTGGATCATTTCTCAGTATGTTTGACAACATATAGGATCCTCGGTACATTCCGGCTAAATAGAAAAAGATGTTTATATTAACTCTCCTCCAAATGCATTATGTTAAGGGTGACGCGCTTCTCGAATGCATCTGCGCGGAGCTGATCAGAGTAAATATCAAGACTTCCATCGAATTCACGTTGCGTAATGGTGCGACGGAACTCGAAACGGCCTGGGAAATAGTCGATCAATGCTGTAACTACGAAAAGCGTCAGCCGGTGGTGAAGTCTTGAGTGCCTTGGCGTATGAGTCATGGAGTAAACCTTTTTCAATAGCCTACCTAAACCGTGCGTTTCCAAGGGAGTCACACTGATACTTATGTCCAAAAGAAAAATCGTATCACTATCGGTCACCGTGAAGAATCGACTAGACGGGGCCAGAACCATCGCCCATCCATCTGATATATCTCGTATTACGCCCACCATGCACTCTGCTTTCCGATCGCTCGCTAATTATTTTCGATGCTCTTTCTTGCTACTTTTGTTTATTTGCGTGGAAGCGCTTGCCCAAGAGGCACGCAACGTGGAGGGATGCAGTATCCGGCGAGGCACATTTTGCGTGGATATGAATCTGTACGGAAGCGATCTTCAAAATGCGAATCTGGCAAATTCCCAGTTCACCCGATCGGTACTTTCCAAAGCGAATCTGACTGGAGCCAATCTGAATGAAGCGAATCTGTCGAGTACTCAACTACGCGAAGCCAATCTGAGCCAGGCTTCGCTGGTAAAAGCAAATGCCCGGGGCGCACGTTTTAATGACGCCCAACTGGTAGACGCGAATCTGCAAGGTGCTATTCTACAAAATGCGGATCTGAGTGGCGCTAATTTGACAGGAGCCAAGCTGACCAGCGCAGATTTCACCAACGCGAAGCTTGGTGGTGCCAAACTCGACCATGCCGATATCCAGCGCGCCAACATGCGCGCCGCCCATTTGCGTGGAGCATCCCTGGTTAGCGCCAATTTGCAAGGGGTAAATTTTACCGATGCCGATCTGACCGACGCAGATCTGAGTGGAGCCAATCTCGAGCAGACTATTTTTACCATGGCGCGTACAAGTGGATGTAAGGGTTGTCCCTAATTCCATTTCTAAATCAAACATGGCGCAAGAGCGAGCCGCAGACAGTATAAATAATATGGCAAGGTGAAGCTGTCGACACTCACCCCGATTGCCCAAGCGCATCCCTCGGTACCCATACCCAGCCTTCTGAAGCCGGTATGTCGCTAGCCGGCGAACCAAGCAAATCACGCTGTTTTGCATAGAGATAAGCAATCAGGGCGCAGGTCAAAGCATCCTCTTTGTCTTCATGACCTAAAGGATCATAGCGGCCACGCAACCTGGCAATCATGACGGAGTGCTGGCATCCGGAGGGATAGGTTTCCAGCACAGTCAGTGAATGACCGTCGGTCCAGACGCCACAGCTTGAGATCTTACGGGCAAATCGCGCCAATACATGCATCCCTTTGGTCGCCTGGCTGCCTATCATGTCCTTGATAGGCGACAACGGGGCAAGTCCCTGCTCGAACAGCAGACGCTCCGTCTTTCGGTACAAATAAGGGTTACTGAACGAGTCGCCTAATGCTGTGACGCCTTTCAGTTCTGTGATCAAGCTGATGAACTCTTCAGAGAATCCCAGCGGTGTGTCGATCGCCAGATAGATGTGCGACATAGTATGAATAGTGTCAGCAGCGGCACACGGCTCAAACAATGCCTGAATCCATGCATTGGAGGTTTCTGTCGCATTGATTGAATTGCGCAAGTTGCCGCGCCACGGCTGGCCGACAATAGCGAGCGATGCATCCAGGATCACGATGGCATCGCGACTCCTGCTATTTTTATCGCAATTCCAGCCACCTACATCCCAACCAATGTAAAAATCCTGGGATTGTGCAACACTACTCATCTTAACTAGCCTGCAACTGGAAGTGCGGACTCCAGTCTCCAATAAACCACCGAGATGACATCATTTTCTGCACTCAGAGCTTATTCGAGCGTAGCGACGGTGCGCAGGAAATGATCAACATTCAGCAGCATTAAATGATTCCTTCAGAAACTTTAGTCATTTTCATCATATGTTACGCCAAGATGGCAGTTGATTAATGTAAAAATCGCCAGCAATGGCCCACTCGCTCCGTTGCCATCACTGGGCTTTCACCAATACTGTCAGCGCGCCGGCCAGTCCTTCGACCACACGCGCCATCTCGGCATAGCTGAGCTCCCAAGGGGTATCACTAGCACGATGATAGTGCGGATAGCGATAAAATGCTGTATCGGTGACCATCACTGCCTGATAGCCCTGCCGCCAGAACGAGAGCTGATCGCTCCATGAGACGCCTGGCACGATGGTAGGGCTTGCGAGCGTCTCGTACGGAAAATCCGAACTGGTGGCGAATGCTGCCGCAAATTGCTTAAGTGCACGACGTGACTTGAGATTGGACACGAAGCCGATAAAGTTGCCTCGATCGGGATAGAACCAGCGCAGAAGAGATGGATAATTCTGACTGCCTGGCTCGTCGCTATAACAACCAAGCATCTCGAATGAGAGCATTAGACGGATGTCATCATGCCGCTCACGCGCAGCTTGCGCATAGATTTTGCTTCCCATTTCGCCGAAATAGAAGAACGGTGCTTCTTCATTCACAAATGCAACTAACCGCAGTGTGCGCTCGGGTTTGATTCCGACGAGAAGCTGTGCGATCTCGAGCAGAGCTGCGACGCCCGAAGCATTGTCATCTGCACCCGGGCTGCCTGTCACGCTGTCGTAGTGTGCGCCGGCGAGCACAATCTCATTTGCCCGCACCCCACCGCGAATCTCGATCTCGAGGTTCTCACTCCATACACCGCCCGCATCATAGCCCTGGGCATGGACCTCATAGCCCAACTGGCCCCAGGTATCACGGATGTAGTCGGCAGCAGCATATAGCGCTTTTGGCCGCCACACGTTGCGCTCGCCGATCTCACCAGCAAGTTTTTCAACATGCAGCTGCAGCCGTTGTTCGAGTAGTGGTTTCATTTTGCTTTACTCCCTGGATGTCGTTCCCAGATAAGCGCTCCATCGCACCAAACTTTTCGCACCCGATGAAACGGTACAGTATGCAGTGTGCCATCCTCCTCTTCTGCCTCGAATGTAAAGTGCTGACCTGATTCGATGTCTATCCGCTCGAGCGGCACACGCTTGAGCTGGTGTTCGACCTTATCTTCGTAGGCAAGCTCAAATTTTCCCTTACCGAATTCGGGATCCCAGCGGATGCGCGCGAGCAGTTCGTGAATCGGAATCATGATCCTAAAAACCGCAATTGGACAGGGTGGAGCGTGTGGTGATCCAGGTGCGAGGCAAAGCGCGATGAAGCCCGCAAGGCCGCCCCCTGCAACGAAGAGCAACGTCGCATTCGCGCCTGGAGCGACATACGATACACCTCGTAGCGGCCCACCATTCTGATGAATGAGAAAATTTCTAAAATGTCTTTATATGTCATGAGATTAACTCTCCTATCAAGCGGCCAATTGCGGTTCTTAGGATGATTATTCTCCACGTGCTCTCACAGTAACGTATGCGAGCCCTGACGATTCAGTTACCTCGAACGTTACCGGCAGAAACTGTTCGATCAGCCACATCGCAGTGCGCGCATGCAACGAGACACTACGCGTGCTGAATGACCCGCCCCCTACAAGCGCAAGGTAAACAAGCATTTGATCAGCTGCGTGGATATCGAGTGCAGCGCCCGCTGCAATATCTGTGGCAAGCTCTTCTCCCACAGCCTCACCAAGCGTCTCCGCGGATACCCCCCGCTCTGCGACCCGCGCTGCACCGAGCACAGCGTGCTCGCTCTCGAGCCAGCACACGATGGCGCCGCCTGCACCAAAAGCCGCTTCGCGCCCCATAATCTGTGTCTCGATACTCGCCTGTGTGCCATAAGCGCCAAGCCGGTTAAGTACCGCTTGCTTCATTCGTAACGCAATATGCTCAGGAAGATTAGCTACATGCGCAACCCCGCAGATCGCCTTACTGTACCCAGACGCATCGAACACTGCAGATGAAAGCATTGCTGGCCTCACTGCGAGCTCGATCTCGCCGCCACCCCGTGGATAGTAGCCACGCCGCAGCACACGCATGGTCACCCGGGCACCGAGTCGCTCGACAAGCCGAATGATCACTTCGTGCAAGTAATCCGCAGCGGGTGCCTGTCGGACGTCGGTACCGCCAGTGATGTGCACTTTGCAAGGGAGATGGACCGCTAGCATGACTGGCAGCAAGGCTTGCAGCACTAGTGTAATGCTGCCCGCAGTGCCAACATCAAAGCGATAGTCGCCACCACGAAGCGTTGCTGGTTCGAAAACAATTTGTTGTGATCGTAAGATGAGGCCTTCGATTCTCGCGCTGCAAAGCTTGCCCACTGCAAGCACCCCAGCGAGGTGCTGCGCTGCGAGACCGGGTTTGTCGCGTCGTACACGAATATTCGTAATGCAAACTCCAGCACCGGTAATGGCAGACAACGCTACGGCAAGCCGCAGCAGCTGCCCACCACCCTCGCCATAGCTACCATCAATTTCGAGCATAAGTTACCCTATCAGTCACCCCCATAAGGAATAGCGATGCGCGCCTGGCTTGAGGCTCGGAATACGCTTGGCGGCATCGAGCATCACCCGTGCAGCGAATGTCGGCACATCAAATCGTCCTTCCAGCAGCAAGGTGGCATGCGCACCTGTTCGCTCGGTACCGATACGTTCCAGCATAATGCCGCGACCTTCCTCTTCCAGGGTGGCAATGCTCTCAACTTCGAACACATGTGTCTGTTCGCCCACGAAAAGCGGATCAGCAGCGAGGGCAGCCTCAACTTTATCGAGCGAGGCGCCCTCCGAGCCCTTTGCACCCCTTACGCCCTTTGCACCTTTTGCGAGTTCGACGTAGACATAGCGGGTCAGTTGCCCCTGCCAATCCCGCGTCTCGGTGGCAAGCGCTCCTTTCACACCTTCGATACCTTCCACCACTTCGGTGTGATGAAGGCTCGCGCCTGGCCGACTGGTGCGCTTGGTGTGACTATCTGGAATCAGTGTCGTGAACGCGCGCTCGAACAGCGGCAGCATACCCGGATTCCATCCTGCCCCAACAATGGCACGCGTATTATGGTGGCGTGCTGCATCGCCGATTGCATCGTAATGCATCTCAAGTGCATGCCCTTCGAGCACCGCACACTCGACGACAGGGATTTCTGCCTGCAACAATTCGCGCGCAACGCCGAGGACGACATCTGCAGGCACACAGATCAGTGCTACATCGACACGCTTCAGATCACGAACATGCGTGACCACCGGGATCTCGCCAAGCGGATCGGGCAATTTAATTGGTGAAGTTGGGCGCCGAACAACACCAGCCATTGCAAGATAGTCTGTATTGCGTAATGCAAGTGCACAAGCACGCCCTACTCGCCCAAAGCCGATGACTGCAATGTTAAGCTTCACCATGAGTCTTCCCTCCGTACCTCTCTAGGAAAAGTGCTCGCTGAGCTGTTTAATTTTTTAGTGTCTTCCTATTCGACCTCTCTTTTTACATCAAGTGCAATCGCAAGTATTCGCTGAAGCAGTTTAGTTCTGCGTAATACTCATATTGGCTCAATCTATGGATATGATGTGTGTTCCCTATGGTTTAATCTTCGTTCCCAGCACTTGCAGGAATTTAGCGAGCCAATCCGGATGCGCAGGCCACCCTGGGGCGGTAACCAACTTGCCATCGACGTGAGCCTGATCCATTGGAATATCCACATACTTGCCACCTGCACGCGTAATATCTGGCCCCACCGCTGGATAAGCAGAACACGTCTTACCTTCGATGACTCCAGCTGCCACCAGGAGTTGCGCACCATGGCAGATGGCGGCAATCGGTTTGTTCGCTTCTGAAAAATGTTGCACCATTTTGATTACTTTTTCGTTCAGGCGAATGTATTCAGGTGCGCGCCCTCCAGGAATGACCAGCGCGTCGTAATCTTCTGCCTTAACCTTGGCAAAAGTTGCATTCAGCGTAAAGTTGTGCCCTGGCTTTTCGCTATAGGTCTGATCTCCCTCGAAATCGTGCACTGCCGTGCGCACTGTCTCACCTGCCTTTTTATTGGGGCAGACAGCATGGACAGTATGTCCCACCATCAACAGTACCTGGAAAGGTACCATGACCTCGTAGTCTTCCACATAATCACCAGCCAGCATCAAGATTTTCTTTGCACTCATCATGAACTCCCTTTTGTTGTGTTTTGCAAGTTGTCTTTCTGGCAGCTATTGTAGCGAATTGGCTGCGGTAATGAGTCGACTGACAGTCAGCTTAAGCTGGCCAATTTGGAAAAACAGTGAGAAAAAAAACCAGTTATTGAACCTTATTCCATTTTCCAATTAAACATGACGCAAGAGCGAGCCAAAAACAGGATGAATAATATGGGAAGGTAAAACCGACAAAGTCAGGTTTGATTTGGAAATCAAATTACAGCTAACTCATTGATTATAAAGATAAAGACCGTCTCCGAAAACAAAACTTATGGTCAACTTTCTTTTTGAAATTAAAGACGATGCCTAACAGACTGTTGAAAAACGTATTCGAGGCAGTCGATGATAGGCAGAAACATGCGAAAAAAGCGGAGTTTATACCTGAAAAATGAGCATTTTGAGCCTGTTTTTAACACCGCAGCGATCAACTGCGGTTTTTAGGTTTCAACAGCCTACCATGGCTTGCGGCCAGTCACGATACTATAATAGCCAAAAGCTTTATGTATTTGAATTTCCTCAAATCCAATTTCCTTCAGCATCGTTGACAACTCCTGACCGGAATATTGTTTGCCCTCAGTCCAGCCCAACATCATCATGCTGAATGCTGCGGAAGCGAAAGGACCGGTTTTTTCATCGTTATAAAGCATCTCATGAATCACGATCTGTCCTCCGGATTCAAGGCTATCGAAGCTTTTCGCGGTCAGAAAATGACATTTTTCTGGCAGCCAATCGTGATACATATTCGAGAAAAAGTGAAGATCCGCAGCAGGCCAGTGGTCGCGCCAGATATTGATATCACACGTTTTAACGCGATCTTGTAGTTTGTAGTGGGTAATATAGCTCTGTGCAATCTCACACACCTGGGGAAAATCCAGGATATGTGCATGTAAATTTGGCCATCGCAAAGTAGCGCCAATCGAATGTGCGCCAGATCCCCCCCCAATATCAAGCATCATCCGGTGCTGGGAAAAATCCATGATTTGTGGCCAAACGAGCGCTGGTGTCATGCTGATACTGTGCATGCCGCAGGTGAAGCGTTGGAGCAATTCGATTTGCTCTTCATGAGATTTAAAAATATCGCCTCCTCCGTAAGCCTGAGCAGAATCGGTGAAGACTGCTTTCTCCAGACCAGCATAGGTACATACTTGATAATTGTCGATCATCAGATCCCAAAAATATCCAAAGTAGTTTGGGCTGTTTTCGAGCAGATATTCTTTGGTAACCGGCGTCAGCGAATAGCGTCCCGCTTGTAAAGACAGAAAACCTAATGCAGTAGCCGCCGTCAATATTGCCTCGGCGGGACGCTGCTTTATGTTCAGTGCATTACAAATTTCCGACAAAGTGCGTGTGTTTTCAGCCAGCAAAGGAAAAACTCTCAGCCGATGAGCCAGGAGCAGTGCTGGATAGCCATAAATCGCAAATACCACATCCCAGAGCGGACGATCATCCACTTGCGGTACCTGAATATTAGAAATAATATCTCGCGCCATTTATTCTCCTTTTCTGACTACAAGTAACTGACAGAGTTGGTCAATCGTAAATATGCATTATTTATTAACAATTGTTTGCTGCTCAGGTTGCAGAAGTTTTGATAGATTTTTCTGCCTCTATCAGGCGCTTGATATTCTGAACTGTGCGTTCAGCCCCATCTTTTATGGCGGCACGGACTAATCCCTCGAAAGGCCGCATGACTACTAATAGTTCAAGCAACTCAAAAGAAAACGTCAGCCTGGTAGATTTCTCAGGATTGATATCCTGCAATTCATAAGTACAGCGAAAGGGATCAGATACGCCGACAAGTGTTAAACGCACACCCGGCTCATAAGTAAAAACTTTAAAGCGCGATTCTGTACGTCGTCCCAGATCGAGACGCACTTGTCGCCCAATCGTTCCAAGTTGCACTGGGCCAGGCGTGAGCTGCTCAAGCTCTTGAACCTCCGGCGACCATTTTTGATAATTTTGAAATAAATCTTGACCAAGATATTTGAATAGATCTTTGGTCGAACATTCCACTAAAGTAGAAGCTCTCCCTATGACCGGTTCTGTAGAACCCAAGTTGAGCATGGAGCCTAAATTGAACATATTACAAGAGTCCCTTCTGGCTAGTTGATGTTCGACTCAGCATCTGTCAAAACGAAGCTTCGCTAAAACGAAGTTTCGCTAACAAATTTGTTCACAACTTCTCAGCTTATTTCTTGTCGATTAACCTACACCTTAAACGAATCAGGGATCAGTTTCAAGCTCTTTGTATAAAAAACAGCTTGGGAAATCAACTCCTATCCGAGAAAGTAACAGAATGGTATAAAATTAGTAATATAGTTAATTTAGCAGGGAAGACCTGACTGAGAGATTGTGAAAACGAAGTTTCGCCAATAAATCTACTGCGCACCCAAATCGCTGTGTTGGGCGATATTCGCTCCTCACCTATTTATTTGATATATAGCTACGCTACTAAAACTTCGTTTTATCGAAACTCACTCCGTTCGTTTTCTCGTCGCTGCGTTTGTCCGCTTTGCACTGGAACCACTTCGTTCACTTATTCAGATCTTCCTTAGTTCAACTAAAACTTCATTTCCAAACATCTTGAAAGCTTATGTCATGGGGTCTGAAAAATTGGTGGCGACAGCATATTCTTAAACATGAACCGATAGCTGAAATCAGTTGGCAGAATGCTCTGGCACAACTACACTTTCTGCAAGGATTAACTCTGTCTGAAACCATACAACTGCGGCAATGGGCAACTATTTTCTTGCACGATAAGAAAATAAATGGCGCACAGGGTCTCATTGTCACGGAAGAAATGCGTGTCATGATCGCAGCACAGGCCTGCATCCTGATTCTGAATCTTGATCTGGACTATTATCGCGATTGGCTAGAAATCATTGTCTATCCAGGGAAATTCATTCTTGATTATGAGTACACCGACGAGATTGGCATCGTTCACGCTGCTCATATGGCCGCATCAGGCGAATCCTGGCTCGCTGGACCCATTATTCTTTCGTGGGAAGATGTCACCGATATCAATAATAAACAAGGACATAATGTGGTAATACATGAGTTTGCACATAAGCTGGATATGTTAAATGGTGCTGCCAATGGTTTTCCCCCACTGCATAGCAATATGGATCCTCACGTCTGGACTGCAGTCTTTAGCAAAGCTTTTGAAACTTTCCGTGAGCAAGTCGATAATGAGGAGGAATTAATAATTGATCCTTATGCCGCCATCAGTCCGGCAGAATTCTTTGCGGTACTGAGTGAAGCTTTTTTCGTCAAGCCGTGCGAAATAAAACAATACTTCCCGCAGGTCTATCAGCAGCTGTCCGCGTTCTATCGCCAGAATCCGGCGATGCGATGGCCCCACAGGAGCTAATTGATGAGCAGCTATTTTATTTATGGTGACATAGGTGGCACCAAGACATTATTGCGTACGATGGTATCTGATAAGGACAAAACTGAACCATGTTACGAATGGCGCTATGACAGCCAAGCTTATGCTGATTTCAATGAGATACTTGCCGATTTCCTTGACAAAACAGGGATGAATAAAACAAATCGCTATCCAACGTCAGCTTGTTTTGGAATAGCAGGTCCGATTGTTTCACAACGGGCAAAGCTGACTAATCTGCCATGGTTGATGGATGCATCAGCGCTTGCGACGGAGTTTTCTATACCCAAGGTAAAGCTGATCAATGATTTCGAAGCTGTGGCAATCGGCATTGAAAGGTTATCCCGAAATGATCTGGCAACGCTGCAATGGGGGGTAGCAGATGCGCAAGCAATGCGGGTAGTGCTAGGCGCGGGTACCGGTATGGGTGTCGCCTGGCTTCATTGGCAAGGTGATCGCTATATTCCGTTACCCACAGAAGGAGGGCACATTGAGTTCGCCCCTACTACCTCCTTGCAGATGGAATTACTTGATTATTTGATGAAGAAATTTGACCATGTCTCAGTAGAGCGGATTCTTTCAGGACCGGGGTTGACCAATATTTTCAATTTCCTGCAAAACGATTCAACAAGATTTCCTGGTATCGTCGTAAATGAATTAAAGGAAGACAGCGGCGCGATCATCACTAAGCTAGCGTTTGAGCAAAAGCACCCAATCGCACAGCAAGCATTGGAGCTGTTTGTTGAAATCTATGGCGCCTATGCCGGCAATCTGGCACTCTTGGGATTATGTCGGGGCGGCGTGTATATTGCTGGAGGAATTGCACCCAGAATTATCGACACCTTGATGAAGGGTAGTTTCATGCACGCCTTCTGCAATAAAGGAAGATACACAGGAATGATGAGCGAGATTCCGGTCCATGTCATCATGAACCCGCAGGTGGGTTTATTGGGTGCTGGTCTCGAAGCGCAGCGGTTGATAAGCAATTGCACTTAATAGCAATCAATCCAGTAAGATCCTTCCACTATTCCTTGTTTTAACAATCACATAATTAAAGAGTATTGACATGAATGGTTATGAAGCTTTAATCGCCACTCTGGCGCTGACCATGGGTACCTCGTGGGCAAGCGGCATCAATTTGTATGCAGTCATGCTGGTGCTGGGCCTCGGCGGCGCTACTGACAATATCAACTTACCGGCCGAACTGACCGTGCTAGAAAACCCATTGGTAATCGGCGCGGCGGCGCTGATGTATGTGATTCAATTTTTTGTCGATAAAATACCCGGTTTGGATAGCGCCTGGGATACCCTGCACACTTTTGTTCGCATCCCTGCAGGTGCTATGCTGGCAGCCGGCACGGTAGGAGATGTTTCTCCCGCGCTGGAAATAGCGGCAGGAATTTTAGGTGGTGGCGTTGCCGCCACCAGTCACGCAGCCAAGACTGGCACACGTTTGATGATCAATACCTCACCCGAACCGGTCACCAACTGGTCTGCCTCGATTAGTGAAGATTTATTGGTGCTAGGTGGTTTATGGACTGCATTGAATCACCCCATATTATTTCTGATCCTGTTCGTTATTTTTATCGGCCTAGCCATCTGGTTATTACCCAAATTGTGGAAATTGATCAAAGGAGTGTTACTCAAAATAGGTAGATTCTTTGGGGTGGCAAAAAACAGCACGGCTGAAACTGCACATGTCAGCACATCTAAGCCTGAAGCCATCAAGATGGATAAATGATTTTTTCTAAATTCGGCACTAGGGGTATGTAGCTCTTTGTTTTTGGATTAGCAAGCACCCTGTTTTTCTTTGCTTTTTCTTTTTAAAAAATATTGGTTAGTCATCAAACTTGTGGATCTAACAATGTTTATTATGATGAAAGATAACAAGGAGATATCATGGTTTTTAGCGTAATAAATCTCATCCTTGACGGAATGTGTTGCGTCTTTTCGGGGGTCTAATTTTAGTTAGGGCTAAACGTCTGTCCAATCACGAGCGCCAGGAGCTAACAAAAAATCGCAATGGATCGATACCTTACCACCAAAGGCCTGTTCCTAAGGCAAGCTACACAATGCAAATACGTACTAGAAGACGTATTTGGTAATTGCACACTACCATTCGAGGCGACAACTCCTGCGCTTGCTTTCGACGCCGCATATGACTTAGCACGAGTACGCATCCTGTGTCATGAGTCCGAATGCCAAGAGATGTCTAGTTTCTCCTCGTTCAAGTGGTTTGAGCTTGAGAAGTATTACGTCGCTAGGCTGACCGACTACTTCAGGTACTGGCAAGTTGGTCAGAACAATGTGTCCGTATTCGACATGTTGACGCATGGGCTACCAACCGCCTACATCGACGCTGGTTTTGGAGAAGGCACGCGCGATGAATTGGAGAAAGTCGACAAGTTCGTGAACGCCAAGGCTGAATTTGGAGTGCTGCCCTTCACGAATCAGTATCTTGCGATAAAGTTGTCTCATGTGCAGCTTAGAAGAATTTGTAGTGACCTAATGTCGCTGATACATCGCGCAATCACCGCTTTTGTCGAACTGCTTAAAATTCAAAGAAAAACTATCATGGAAGAGTGCTGGTCAGCTGAACACATGGGTGTTCCAGAGATAGTCCACACCGGACCGAAGTCCTACCGTACCGCAACAAGCGTAACAATATGCGTGATATCTTTGTGTTCGTCGCTAGACATATCCAGTAAGCTGATTCACTTTCTGAACAGTTGCGCAAGCCCCATAGTTCGCTTCCGTGGCGCTCAAGGCAAACATTACTCCGATTTGCAGAAAATGCGTCCGATATCCTTGCCAGAAAATCTGGTTAAGGGGATAGTCGAGAGGATAACGCGTGAGAAGGAGTTTCACTCCCTGATCCAATTGCGCCATGATATCGTGCACAGCACTACCGCACTTGAAATGGAAAAAATCTACGTCGGCAACAAAACGGGAGAAGTGAATGAGCTGCCCCTCTGTTACTCGTTCATGCCCTGGCGAGACTGTCTAGAATCTGGACAGCCGCTGCGCTATCTTGGGCGGGATTATTTCGTAGGATATGGGATGGATATCGAGTGGCAGCTTCTCAATTGGATTCGAGCGGTGATTGATTATCACTTGTTCGTGGGCGCTGCACTATATGGCTTTTTAACGTCCAACTTAGCCGAGGATACGGGAGTTCAACTTGTGGGGCAGCTTGATCCCTAACCCGCTGCTCAAGCTAACGCCCAAAAGCCCAGGCTTTTGGGTATCCTCCGCTTCGCTCCGGTGCGGCTTAGCAAAAAGCGTAAAATGGGTCGGGGTCTTGCCTTTTGCCATCTTTATAAAATTGGGTTGTAGTAGCATTAATTGTCAAGTTACTCAAACTCCCAATTCTAATTCTATGAAGCCGCTTTCCGCTCGAGCACCACAAAATGGTATTCCAGTTTGCTCTCATCTTCTAACCTATGGATTTCACGTGATGATTCATACCAGTCGTTACGGTCGAATTCTGGAAAAAAGGCATCTCCTTCAAAATCTTGCTGTACCTCGGTAAGATAAAGGCGCTGGCAATGCGCCAGCGTTTGCCGGTAAAGTTCTGCGCCGCCAATGATGAAGATTTCTCTATCCTGATAAGGCATGCATGCTGCTAATGCTTCTTCAATCGAGCAGGTTACTATCGCGTCAGGAATCAAAAATTCTGGCTGTCTGCTGATGATGATGTTGATACGCCCTGGTAACGGCCTGCCGATCGATTCATAGGTTTTTCGCCCCATAATGATGATCTGCCCCATGGTAAGCGCTTTGAAGCGCTTGAGATCGGCTGAGAGATGCCAGGGAAGCGCATTATTTCGACCGATGACGCGGTTAGTGGCCATGGCAGCCAGAATGGATAAACGATGTGATGTCATACTGCCACCGGTGCTTTAATGGCTGGATGGGGATCGTAGTTATCCAGCGTGAAATCTTCATATTTAAAATCAAAAATACTTCTGACCGATGGGCTGAGCTGCATAGTTGGCAACGCTCTTGGCTCACGCCCTATTTGCTCCCGGGCTTGCTCAAGATGATTCAGGTAGAGGTGCGCATCGCCGAACGAGTGCACAAAATCACCTGGCTTTAGATCACAAACTTGTGCAATCATCAAGGTTAGCAACGCATAAGAAGCAATATTAAAAGGTACTCCGAGAAAAATATCTGCGCTGCGCTGATAAAGCTGACAGGAAAGTTTGCCATCGGCGACGTAAAACTGAAACAACACATGACAGGGCGCCAGCTTCATTTTATCCAGATCATTGACATTCCAGGCAGAGACAATCATTCGCCTTGAATCAGGAGTTTTTCTGATTTGCTCAATCACCTGTGAGATTTGATCAATTGACTCTTCTCCCGGGCTTGACCAGGAGCGCCATTGATGGCCATAGATGGGACCCAGATCACCGTTTGCATCAGCCCATTCATCCCAAATGGAGACCCCATTTTCCCTGAGATAGGAAATGTTGGTATCACCACGCAGAAACCACAGCAATTCGTGGATAATCGATTTTAAATGACACTTCTTGGTCGTTACCAGCGGAAAACCCTGTGCCAGATCAAAGCGCATCTGATAGCCAAAAATAGACAGCGTGCCGGTGCCGGTACGATCTGACTTCTGATGACCGTGCTCGAGCACATGTCGCATAAGTTCAAGATATTGATGCATGAAAAATTAACAAATAAAGCGGTAATAAAAAAACCATGCTAAATATCGTTAGGATAGCAGATATAATATACGGCTAACTACACTGGCAGGAATTCTGATGCTCGCAACACTTTTACAAAATAACTTACCGATTGATGAATCTGTTAAGGCAACGCACATTCTAGCTCTGCTTCCCAAGCTAGAAAAACTACCTAGCAAAATGAGTCTGCCTGGCGAATATGCGCTCAAAGCATTACTGCTTCGACGTGAGATGCAATTATGTGAGATTAATGAAATACCCGTCTGTGCCAATTTGCAAAATGGTACGCTCTGTACCTGGGTGATGGTGGATTTTAATAAATCTATCTTTGAGCAACACACCGTAGTTCGCAAGGCTTTGCAATTGCTATTGGAAGAAGGACCTACCCAGATTCACCTATCGGTTCATGGCAGTGCGCATCAAAAACAGCTCTTGGCAAAATTAGCAGTCTATGTCACTTGGATCAATGGTGCAGTTTTACCCGTGCGTAAACTTAGGCCTGAGAGAAAACCTCTCGAGTCGATCGTTTTGCGTGGATACGAAGACCCTGACCATTTCTTACTGTTACGCGCTCAGGCGGAAGGAAACTTGCTCGCGCGCGGACTGACTGGGCTGCCGCCTAATGAACTAACGCCTAAAACTTATCGCGAGCAAATTGAAAAGCTTGCGAATAATGAAAATTGGAAATATGAAGAATATGACCTAGCGACACTTCGCAAACTTGGTGCAGGCGCATTTGTTGCGGTAGCTCAGGGAAGTGATACCGAAGATGCTGCCATCGTACATTTACAGCGAAGCAATGGAAAAAAAACGAATAAAACCATTGCGCTAGTCGGGAAAGGCATTTGCTTCGATACCGGTGGCCACAATTTAAAACCTGCGCGTTTCATGCATGGTATGCACGAGGACATGAACGGCTCGGCGGTTGCATTAGGTGTGTTACTGGCGGCAACTCGAGCAGATTTACCCATTAACATCGATTGCTGGCTTGCTATTGCACAAAATCATATTAGCCCGCGTGCTTACAAGCAAAACGATGTCATTACGGCATTAAATGGCACCACGATAGAAATCATCCATACTGATGCAGAGGGTCGCCTGGTACTTGCTGATACGCTGACTTTGGCAGAAAAACAAGAACCTGATTTGATTATTGATTTTGCAACGTTAACAGGCAGTCTTTATACCGCGCTGGGATCACGTTATAGTGGTATCTTCAGTAATCGCGAGCATCTTATCCAGAAGGCGCTGGCTGTTGGAAAATCAAGTGGTGAGCGTATTTGTGCTTTTCCTATGGATACTGATTACGAAGCTGATCTTGAAAGCAAAATCGCTGATATCAAACAATGCACGCTGGAGAGCGATTTTGATCATATCCTGGCAGCCCGCTTCCTCAGTCGATTCGTCAATGAGGTGCCCTGGCTACATATGGATCTCTCTGCATGCAATCATAAAGGTGGCCTCGGTGCCGTTGGAACTGACATCACAGGCTTTGGCGTTGCCTGGTCAATAGCCTTTCTGCAAAAATTTCTTACAAGCTAATTGGAGTTAACTTTACTCATAAGAATTTTCAGTTAAATAAATTTTATTTAAGTTAATCAGTCTGAGAGTAAGTTCCTGACCAATGGAAAGGCGCTCAATATTGCCATTCCATGATTTGATTTCTTTTATACCGATGCCATAGCGCCTGGCAATATCGTATAACGTATCGCCTTTCCTGACTACATAGGTAATCTGATTATCCAATAACGAGGAAGCATTACGCTTATCATTTTCGCTATTTTGTGCCAGATAATCATTTTCTATGCCCCTCTTCTTGCTGCGAGGAACTAATAAAATTTGTCCCTTTCTTACAATACCATTTTCAGCAATACCATTGATCTCTGCAAGTTCGGTTACAGTGACCCCATATTTTCTTGACAAATCTTCAACAGTTTTGGCTTTTTTTACCCGATAAACTCGCCAGGAAACAAGTGACTTATCGTAATTCTGGAGATTAGTTACGAAAGTTTTTACTTTATTAACCGGCAACAAAAGAGTACGGGGTGAATCATCAATTCTGATGATAGGTCTACGATGAGCTGGATTAAGTGCGGTGAATTCATTTTCTGGTACATCTGCAAGCTCAGCTGCCAGCTTCACATCAATATGTTGATTAATTTCAACTTGTTCGAAATAAGGTCTATTAGGAAGCGGTTTAAGTTTGACACCAAAATTTTCTGGATTAGCAATAATGTTTCTTACCGCGATAATTTTTGCAACCTGATTTTTGGTTTGAGGGGGTAACTCTAGTTTACGGAAATTAACCCGCCCATTTCCTTTATGATTTTCATCTATGGATCTTTTTAGCACGCCTTCCCCACAATTGTATGCGGCCAGCGTCAGCCTCCAATCACCAAACATTTTATAAAGCTTCTGCAGATAGTCCAAGGCAGCTCGTGTAGCAGCAACAACATCGCGCCGCTCATCATGCCACCAGTTTTGTTCAAGACCAAATGCTTTCCCAGTAGAAGGAATAAGCTGCCAAAGACCTGAAGCATGGTGGCTAGAATAAGCTAGCGGATTAAAGGCGCTTTCCACAATAGGAATAAGTGCAATCTCAGTTGGCATACCCCGTCGCTCCACTTCTTCCACAATATGAAACAAATAGCGCCTGCTTTGCTCCACGATATGATCAATATCTTTTTGATGGCGGGTAAAATTATTCTCGTTATGTCGTACTTCCTGGCTTCGCATATCAGCGAGGGTAAACCCACTACGTATACGTACCCACAAATCATCTAAATGCTTATGTGAACGGGCAGAAACTTGCTTTATTTCAGAGGTGGAAGTATTTTGATTATTTGCTAAAGTTTTCTGTGTTTCTGCCGCAATGGGTAAGGAGGCCAGTATTATACTGGCCGTGAGTATAAATATGAGGTTTGGTAAGATTCTTTTTCTTAGCATGAGTGATTGCATCCTTAATTTTCAAAACGATCAATATCTCTGAAAATTCAGATTGATCATGTCTGCATGATACGGAGCCTTATTTCCTGAGATTTCTGTCGAATAACTCAGTTAGCTCTGTCTTGCAGACAAGTGCTACATCATTGCTTTCGCGCTTACTCCTAGATTGTTAATGAACCCCTAATTTATAGGGCCTTAAATTTCAAAAGAACTATCCAGCAAATAAAAGTAAATTTGCTGCCAATGCTAATCCCAGCTCAATACACCACCCGTCTGATATTCAATGACGCGTGTCTCAAAAAAGTTCTTTTCTTTCTTTAGATCAATCATTTCCGACATCCAAGGAAATGGGTTACTTGCATCTGAGAAAAGAATATCAAGGCCAATTTGTTGGCATCGACGGTTTGCAATAAAACGCAAATATTCTTTGAACATTGATGCATTGAATCCCAATACACCACGGGGCATCGTATCTTCCGCATAGCGGTATTCAAGCTCTACCGCTTTCTGCATCAAAGTGCTAATTTCCTCGCGGAATGCTTTAGTCCAGAGATGGGGATTTTCCAGCTTGATCTGATTGATGACATCAATGCCAAAATTGCAATGCATGGATTCATCACGCAAAATATACTGATATTGTTCAGCAGCACCCGTCATTTTATTCTGCCTACCCAGTGCCAGAATTTGCGTGAATCCTACATAGAAAAACAGCCCTTCCATGATGCAGGCAAATACAATCAAGCTTTTCAGCAACTGCTGATCAGTTTCTAATGTGCCTGTTTTAAATTTTGGATCCGTCAATGTATCGATGAAAGGAATCAAAAATTCATCCTTATCGCGAATCGATTCAATTTCATGATACGCATTAAAAATTTCACCTTCATTCAGTCCGAGTGATTCAACGATATATTGATAGGCATGGGTATGAATGGCTTCCTCGAAAGCCTGGCGCAAAAGATATTGACGACATTCAGGGTTAGTGATATGACGATAAGTGCCCAGCACAATATTATTTGCTGCCAATGAGTCGGCTGTCACAAAAAAACCAAGATTGCGCTTGATCAGACGGCGCTCATCTTCAGTCAATCCATTAGGATCTTTCCAGAGCGCGATATCACGACTCATATTGATTTCCTGCGGCATCCAGTGATTAGCGCAAGCCGCCAAATATTTTTCCCATGCCCATTTATACTTGAATGGAACCAGTTGATTCACATCTGACTTGCAATTAATAATGCGCTTATCTTCTACGGAGACGCGACGACAGTCATCCTTTATCGAATTTTCATTCGATGGATCAATATGGCGTTCTGTCGCTGTATTGCTTGCAGCAGGGGAATACAAAACTGAATCGGATATTCCGCTTAACAGGCCTTTTTTGGGGAGGCTTTCAGGTTGCAGTGGCTCATCATCAAATGTCAACATTTTCTTTCCTCCTTACCTTTATATAGTTGTACTGCTACATTCATTATCATTGACACGATTCACATCCAGGATCATCAATTGCACAATATTTGATTTCCGTCGTTATCTGCTGAGCGCTTGCTGCAACTACGCCGCCACTGGCTGGTACGGCATTAAGTACACCGGTGTGTACTGTAGATTTTTCTGCTGTCGTTGCGCCTAATGAACGCAAATAGTAGGTTGTCTTGAGTCCTCGCAACCAGGCAAGCTTATAAACCTCATCGAGTTTCTTGCCAGAGACGCCCCCCATATAGATATTGAGGGATTGCGCTTGATCGATCCATTTCTGCCGTCTGGCAGCCGCCTCAACCAACCAGCGAGGATCCATTTCGAAAGCAGTAGCATACATGTTGCGGATATTTGCAGGTATTCTGTCTATTCTGCCAATAGCGCCATCGTAATACTTGAGATCAGCAATCATCACTTCATCCCAAAGATCACTTTTCTTCAGATCATTGACCAGCCATTTATTGGCGATCGTAAACTCTCCAGACAAATTGGATTTAACGTATAGATTCTGATATGTAGGCTCGATGCTCGCTGAAACACCGACGATATTGGAAATCGTCGCAGTAGGTGCAATCGCCAGGCAATTTGAATTTCTCATGCCATGCTTCTTGATGCGTGCACGAAGTTTATCCCACTGCAGGGTGGCTGAAGTATCCACCTCAACATAATCACCACGTTCTTCGCGCAATAGCTCAAGGGAATCCTGTGGCAAAATCCCACGATCCCACAAACTACCACGATAGGAAGCGTAACAGCCGCGCTCTTCTGCTAATTCGGTGGAGGACCAATAAGCATAATAGGCGATGGCCTCCGTTGATCGGTCTGCAAACTCTACCGCTTCTTCAGAAGAATAAGGAATGCCAAGCTTATGCAGACAATCCTGGAATCCCATGACGCCAAGTCCAACCGGTCGATGCCTCAGATTGGCATTACGTGCTTTTGCAACTGCATAGAAATTGATATCGATCACATTATCAAGCATACGCATCGCTGTGTTAATGGTACGCTTGAGTTTATCCATATCAAGCTTGCCATCGTTGATGTGCGCCAGTAAATTGATCGATCCCAGATTGCAGACAGCAATTTCCTGCTCGTTGGTATTCAACGTGATTTCAGTACAAAGGTTGGAACTATGCACCACACCGACATGATTTTGAGGGGAGCGTATATTGCATGGATCCTTAAAGGTAATCCACGGATGCCCTGTCTCGAACAGCATAGTCAGCATTTTCCGCCATAATTGCTGGGCAGGGATCTTCCTATGCAAGGCAATTTCACTCTCCATCGCTTTCTTTTCGTAAGCAAGATAAGCCTGCTCAAATACTTTGCCATACTTGTCATGGAGATCTGGCACATCCGAAGGGGAAAACAGTGTCCAGTCACTCCCTTCCATCACCCTTTTCATGAACAAATCGGGCACCCAGATCGCGGTATTCATATCATGCGTACGACGGCGATCATCACCGGTGTTCTTACGAAGCTCCAAAAACTCCTCGACATCAAGGTGCCAGCATTCCAGATAGGCGCATACCGCCCCCTTACGTTTGCCGCCTTGATTGACTGCCACAGCAGTATCAGAGACTACTTTGAGAAAAGGAACTACACCTTGTGATTTGCCATTGGTTCCCTTGATGCGCGACCCCATCGCCCGCACCGGAGTCCAGTCATTACCCAGTCCACCTGCAAACTTTGAAAGCAGGGCGTTTTCCTTAATGGCTTCATAAATGCTATCCAGACTATCTGGTACGGTAGTCAGGTAACACGAAGAGAGCTGCGGACGACACGTACCCGAATTGAACAACGTCGGCGTCGAGCTCATGAAATCAAATTTTGATAGCACATGATAGAACTCGATGGCACGCACCTCACGATCAATCTCATTAAGTGCAAGCCCCATGGCTACCCGCATGAAAAAAGCCTGCGGCAGCTCGATACGCTTTTCATTGACATGCAAAAAATAGCGATCATACAGCGTCTGCAAACCCAGATAGCCAAACTGCAAATCACGATCTGCATCCAGCACTTCTGCCAAACGTGCCAAATCGAATTGTGCCAGTCGCTCATCCAGCAATCCTGCCTCGATACCTCGTTTAATAAAGCCTGGAAAATATTCGGCGTAACGAGTTTTCATCTCGTTTTGTGCGACATCCTCTCCTAGCACCTCAAAGCGGATCGTGTGTAATAACAACTTCGCCGTAACGTAACTATAAGCGGGATCTTTTTCTATCAAAGAACGTGCCGACAAAATGAGCGACTTTCTGACTTCTTCTGCTGGCACGCCATCATATAAATCTCTTAGCGTTGATTTAAGGATCAATGTGCTATCTACTGCCTCACCGAGATCCGCACAAGCTGCTTCTACCAGCGCCGTCAGTCGCGCAATATCGAGAGGAATCCTGCGACCATTTTCCAATACATGCAAAACTGGAGCCTGTTTCTCGGCAGCCAGCTTTTCTTGCTGTTTTGCCCGTTCACGCGCGCGCTCCTCACGATACAGCACATAAGAGCGCGCCACATCATGTTCGCCCGAACGCATCAGCGCCAGCTCAACTTGATCTTGAATATCCTCGATATGAAACGTGCCCCCTTCAGGCTGGCGTCGTGTCAGCGCACCCACTACATCCTGAGTCAACCGTGCCACCACCTCACGCACCCGCGCAGACGCAGCCCCCTGCCCGCCTTCCACCGCGATAAAAGCTTTGGTCATGGCAACAGAAATCTTGCTCGGCTCAAAAGCAACCACCGCACCATTACGGCGAATCACTTTGTATTGTGCGTATTGCAGCAAACCCATCGCTGAGGGAATCTCAGAAAAATCCTTTTGCAGCGCTGGGCTTAAATTTTCACTGTCGGCTGTAAGCACTGGTCACTCTTTTATTTTTTGTTGTTAGTTAAGGATAAGGGCAATAAGGGCAGCTTCGTTGCCCTTACTATACTACCTGTTGTAGCAAGCGGTAGATTATGGCTGACCTATTGTACTAGGTCAATAAATTTGTAAATTATTTGAGAAAATGGAACATTCTGATCAATTAACAGATTGATAAAAAATAAAAATTAAAAAGTTTGAAATAGAGATAAAACCGAAACAAAAAAATAGCACTCTATTACCAAAGTAGGTTATTACAAATTATCTTTTAACCTGAAAACCGCTTTTAGGTTTAAGTCAAAAATAGGTGTTTTAACCACAAACACGCCTACTTTTTCCTAAGTTTCAAGACAGATAATGTTGTGAGAAACTACGATCGATTAATCTCCCTCATTATTAACAGGCGTATTTCTATGCACCAGAATCAATGGCACCTGCTTACCACCAGACGCTTTCTGCCTCTTTTTCTCACCCAGTTTCTGGGCGCATTGAATGAGAATGTTTGCAAAAATGCGCTAATCATCCTGATTACTTATACAACGATGGATAATGCTGGCTTTAGCCCACAAATCATGGTAGCTCTTGCAGCCGGCATCTTCATCCTGCCTTTTTTTCTTTTTTCTGCTACTGCCGGTCAGCTTGCAGACAAGTGGGACAAAGCAAAGCTGATCAGAATCATCAAATTCATAGAAATCCTGCTAATGAGTAGTGCAGCAGCCGGCTTCTTTCTAGGAAATGTAGTTTTTATGCTGGGCATCCTTTTTTTAACGGGAGCCCAGTCAGCATTTTTTGGACCACTCAAATATGGCATTCTGCCAGATCACCTCAAAGATAATGAATTGATTGGCGGTAATGCTCTCATTGAAGCAGGCACGTTTTTATCTTTATTACTTGGCACAATGCTAGGGGGTCTGCTCATTCTGGCTGAGAATGGCATTACCATCATGGCAGCATTGATCATCATCACTGCGCTTGCTGGTTGGTTATTTAGCCTATTTATTCCATCAACCCTTCCAGCATCACCCCAAATTAAAGTTGGTCACAACTTATTGAATGAGACTCACATCCTCCTTCAACATATAGGTCAGAATACGGTCGTATTCCGCTCCATACTGGGTATCTCATGGTTCTGGCTGTTTGGGACAGCCTTTTTATCTCAGCTCCCCCTTTTTGCGAAAGAGACTATGGGTGGCAATGAACAAGTTACCACTTTGTTGCTGGTATTTTTTTCCATTGGCATCGGCCTCGGCTCACTACTTTGCAATAAGTTGCTAAAAAGTGAAATTGCGGCGATCTATACTCCGCTGGCTATTCTGGGCATGACCATTTTTACAGTAGACCTGTTTTTTGCCAGCAAAAGCATCCTGCCAGCAGCAGAAGGTGAACTGATCGGCGCAATCGCCTTTCTGGCTTCATTTGCACATTGGCGTATTTTGCTGGATCTGCTGGCTATTGCCATTTGTGGTGGCATCTATGTTGTTCCACTTTATGCTCTTGTTCAGCGCTGCTCAGAAGCGTCTCATCGCTCCCGTATCATTGCTGGCAATAACATCATGAATGCATTATTCATAGTGGCATCAGCCATGGCTCTCAGTTTGATGCAGACTAGCGATTTCACTGTAACAGAAGTTTTTCTTACCATCGCGATTCTGAGTGGTCTTATTATGACGATCTACCTTTCCAGTCTATTGCCGCAAACTTTGATCAGATCCATTCTGCAGTGGGTTTTTCATACTTGCTACCACCTGGAAGTCAAAGGGCTGGAAAACTACCAAAAAGCGGAAAAAAAAACGATCATCATTGCCAATCATCTCTCTTTCCTGGATGCTCTTCTGCTAAGCATTAGCCTCCCCGAGCAACTGTGTTTTGCCATCAATACGCACATAGTACGGCGTTGGTGGATCAGGCCATTTTTATTTCTGGCTGACACTATCACAATTGATCCTGCTAATCCGAACTCTACTCAGTTATTGATTGATAAAGTAAGAAGTGGTCAGAAAGTTGTCATTTTTCCTGAAGGCAGACTAACACTAACCGGATTACTCATGAAAGTATGTGAAGACCTCGTCATCATTGCCGACAAATCAGGTGCACTGCTTCTCCCGATCAGTATTTCAGGTGCGCAATACACTCCGTTCTCCCGACTGAAAGGCAAAATCCGGATTCGGTGGTTTCCCAAAATTACTCTTACCTGCATGCCGCCTGAATCATTTGATCTTCCATCGCAAATCCAGGGAAAGCAACGAAAACGTCTTGCTGCGATCAAGCTCTACGACATCATGACAAGTATGATGCTTCAAAGCAATGAGCTCAAGCAAACCTTATTTCAGTCCCTATTGGATGCAACCGCCACTCATGGCAAAAAACATATCATTGCTGAAGATACTGAACGCAGACCAATAAGTTACGCTCAATTGATCACCGGCAGTTTTATTCTGGGAAACGATCTGCGCAAGCTTACCCGAGCAGGAGAAAATGTAGGGATATTATTGCCTAATATGACCAGTACACTGATCAGTTTTTTTGCCTTACAAGCTTTTGGTCGCATCCCCGCCATGTTAAATTTCTCCGTCAGCAAAAAAAATCTGATGGAGGCGTGTCAGCTAGCACAAATCAAATCAGTCCTCACTTCCAGGCAATTCATCGAAGCTGGAAAACTCACTGAAATGATCGATGGATTACAAGCGCAACATGTCACGATACTTTATCTGGAAGATATCCGCAAACGCCTTCACTGGTGGAACAAGTTGACAGGATTGTTAGCCGGGAGGATTCCGCGGCTTTCTTATCACTTTACTAACCCCGCACACGATGCCGCTGCGCCTGCGGTAGTACTATTTACTTCTGGCTCTGAAGGCGCGCCTAAAGGCGTAGTGCTCAGTCACATCAATTTACAAGCTAACCGCTTTCAGGTGTCATCCGTTATTGATTTTGCCCCAACGGATAGTGTATTCAGTGCTTTGCCGATTTTTCATTCCTTTGGTCTGACAGGCGGTATGCTGTTACCTGTTTTATCCGGAATAAAAACATTTTTTTATCCCTCGCCGCTGCATTATCGAGCTATTCCTGAATTGGTGTACGATACCAATGCCACTCTTCTATTTGGTACTGATACCTTCCTGGCTGGTTATGCACATTATGCTAATCCTTATGATTTTTGCAGTCTCCGATATGTATTCGCAGGTGCAGAAAAATTAAGGAAAAGCACGCGCAGTACATGGTTAGAAAATTTTGGTATCCGCATTCTCGAAGGGTATGGTGCAACCGAAACGGCGCCCATCTTGAGTATCAATACTCCTATGCACCATCGGCCAGGATCGGTAGGCCGGTTGATGCCGGGCGTTAGCTATCAATTGGAAAAAATTCCTGGTATTGAAAATGGCGGTAAGTTACTGATTTCCGGTCCTAATGTCATGAAAGGCTATTACCTGATCGATTCACCTGGGCAGGTTATGCCACCAGTTAACGGCTGGTATGACACAGGTGACATCGTCGAAATGGATGAGGAAGGCTATCTCTTTATTAAAGGTCGTGCCAAGCGCTTTGCCAAAATCGGCGGTGAAATGGTTTCCTTGACTGCGGTAGAAGAATACGTCCATAAACTATGGCCTGCTTATACCCATGCCGTTGTGCAGATTCCCGATGCCAAAAAAGGTGAGCAGTTGGTCCTCATTACCACCAATCCCTCTGCCAACCGAAACGAACTGATTGACTATGTCCAAAAACAGGGCATTGGAGAGTTGAATATTCCCAAAACTATTTTAACTGTTGATGAAATGCCTCTCCTAGGCACTGGAAAAACAGATTATGTCACACTGCGTGATTGGACTCTGAAACAAACGACTGGCCTTTGATTCATACATTCCGATCTTTCTAATACAAATCAATCTCATCGACCATATTTTTTTCTGTTGCGGCGTCGCCGGTTATGTGCTCGCCTGGCTTCTTCTTCAGTCAGTGGTGCAGGTTTTTTATTAGCGTAAGGATTGTAGCCCGTCCTAAATTCTATTCGTAACGGCGTACCTTCTAGCCGGAAAGTTGCACGAAACGTATTTTCCAGGTAACGGCGATAAGTTTCTGGCACATGATCCAGCATGCTGCCATGAACAATGATCAAGGGAGGGTTGGATCCTCCTTGATGAGCATAGCGCAATTTGGGACGAGACATCCCTCCCCGAGGAGGCGATTGTTTTGCTACAGCCGCCAGTAAAGCGCGTGTCAGCTTAGGTGTTGGCAGATCAGCCATTGCGGCGGCATAAGCGGCATCAATCGATGGAAACAGTCCTCTTATGCCACTTCCATGTAACGCAGAGATATAGTGATATTTAGCATAATCAAGAAACGCAAACCTTCGTGCAATCTCTTGCTTGACAGCATCTCGTTGATACTCATCCAGACCATCCCACTTGTTAATAGCGATGACCAATGCTCTTCCCGTTTCCAGGATAAATCCAGCAATATGCGCATCCTGATCAGAAATATCATTTCTTGCATCAAGAACCAGAACCACCACATTTGCATCCTCAATTGCTTGCAGCGTTTTGATGACTGAAAATTTCTCTATCGTCTCGAATACTTTGCCACGACGACGCAAGCCTGCTGTATCGATTAAAGTGTAATGCTGCTGATGGTACTCAAAATCAATATAAATACTGTCCCGGGTCGTACCCGGTTGATCAAAGGCAATGACACGTTCTTCACCCAGCAGCGTATTGATCAGTGTTGACTTGCCTACATTGGGTCGTCCGACAATAGCAATTTTGGGATATTTTTCCGTTCTCTCCTCAATTTCTTCTTGCTGAGGAAAAAAGCCAGCTAAAGCCAGCTCAATGAGCTCACCCACATGATCGCCATGAATAGCTGAAATCGCACAGGGTTCTCCCAAACCTAGCTCATAAAATTCCGAAGTGACGATGGCTGTTCGCATGCCCTCAGTTTTATTTACGACTAGCAGAATTTTGCGTCCAGTTTGCCGCAGGTGCTCCGCAATAATTTTGTCATGTGGCATCAATCCTTGTCGCCCATCAACCACAAATAAAACAACATCCGCCTCATCCACTGCCTGGAGTGTCTGCCTGGCCATCGCATGCAAAACACCCGACTTCACAACAGGTTCAAAACCACCCGTATCCACGACAATATAAGGTTTATCGCCTATCTTGCCGTGACCATAATGTCGATCACGCGTCAATCCTGGAATATCTGCCACGATGGCATCACGGCTCCGTGTGAGACGATTAAAGAGTGTTGATTTACCAACATTGGGACGCCCAACCAGCACAAGCGTAGGTTTCATTGATTGCAGGAAATGATAATGACTGAAAAGATGTATGCTTTCACCCACTGTGGGAGAAAGCATTTTGAAATTTATTGTGGAAAGTATAAAAAATGTATTATGAACAACCGTTACTGCACAGCAAAAGCATAAATCCCGCCGTTTGAAGTTTGCACAACAAAACCATCAGGAATATATTCCGGACGGCTCAAAATCGCGCCGCCATCCGTGGAAGCTCGTGCAGCCAAGCTACCGTCATGGCGCCTAAGTAAAGAGACATTACCTTCAGCATCACCTACTGCCAAGAGCGCACCACGAACAAGCAAGGGTGCAGATAATTTACGGCTACCCAGTTTAGCCTGCTTCCACATCATGGCTCCACTTCTTTTATCATAAGCCACGACCGCACCACTATCTTCACTGACATAGACATTATTGTTATCCATGGTAAGGCCAGCATTGCTAGAAGCGTCTCTCGCCCAAATCTGATTACCATCTTTGATTTCAAAGCAACCGATACGACCATGATAGGCCACAGCACAAACTTGTTGATCATCAATAACAGGTAGACCAGTGATATCCGTCATACGTTCCAGCTCTGTTACCCCTCGTGGTTGCGAAACAGTCGCCTCCCAGCCTACATTACCATTCAACAAACTCATTGCCACTAGTTTGCCGCCGGTTAATCCAGCAAATATAGCTCCGCGAGAAATTAATACACCGGCAAAATTTCTCATCGTCAACGCAGGAGTAGGTCCTTGATAAATCCATTTGCGACTACCATCAATAGCATCTAATCCAAAAATCCTACCATCTGCGCTTCGTACAATGACCACACCGCTATCGATCTGTGGTTGACTTAATACTTCACTGGTCACACGCGTTTTCCAGCGCTCATGACCTATTTCGTCAAACGCAAGCACCTCGCCATTAAACGTTCCAACCAGAATTGTTCCCTGACCAGCACCCACTCCCCCTGACAATTTATGCTCAGTCTCTATCTGCAAAGTCTCTTTTCCATTAGCAGGATCAAGGCGAACCAGGGATCCTTTTGCATCAGCGGCATAGACTGCACCATTCTCATAAATGGGAGAAAATACCGCTATCTTGCTCTTATTCAGACCGTGCTTCCATAATAGCGGTATCTCAGGCGCTGCTTTTAATGCTGCAATTTCTTCCTTATCGACTTCGTTTTCATCTTTATTACTCAGTAGATCAACCAAATTACTGATACCCAGATCACCAATATTACCGATACCCAAATCACCCATACTTGCGCATCCAGTCAGTAAGACCAATACTGCAAATAATACGAAGCGTCGTAAAAAAGAAGTGCCTGCTCTAAGCAACAAAAGATACTCCACACGCAAATTGACGAATACTTACTGCTTGTTCTCTCTCAAAGCATCCAGCTTCATCTGAACAATGTTCTGATAGACGCTTCTCCCACCACTCAATTTATCGATTGCTTGTTGATAAGCAATGCGTGCTTCTGTTATTTTCCCAGACGCAGTCAGGATATCCCCTTTCAAATCAGCATAAAGCCCATCAAAAGATTTCCCATGCTGAGCATTCAGCAAACTCAAAGCCTCTTCATATTTTTTCTCATCCAACAAGATGCCAGCTAGGCGCAAGCGCGCAATATCCTTTAGCTCTGGTTCCTTACTCATATCGAGAACCCATTGCAGTTTACTTTTAGCTGTTTGACTATCACCAGCATTTACATTTACCTGCGCAGCAATGAGTGCTGCGCGTGAAGCATACCCGCTGGCAGGAAAGCCTTCTGTCAACAAATGTGCGGCGTCATTAATCTTTCCAGGATCACTACCCTTCTCAACTTGCTGTTGTAAGACAACAAATAAATCAGCAGCCTGCTGCGCTTGCTGTTTTTGATAATAGTTCCATGCCTGCGTCCCGACTATCGCGGCAATAACGGTCGTCACCATGATAATCACTGTGTTACCATGCGTCGCCCACCAAGATTTTAGCCCATCTATTTTTTCCTGTTCTTCCAGATTATAAGCTGCCATTTTTCTTTGTCTGTCTAGATAATTAACGATTAAATTCGTTTGAGTAGCGGACCAGCTTCCACCAACCCCACTCTCACCTGCTCAGCTGCCTCACGCAATGGTTTGATACTCACTTCACCTTCTTCTGCTTCATCATCACCAATAATGACGGCAAAACGAGCACCACTGACATCTGCCTTTTTCATTTGTGATTTGAAACTCCCACCACTGCAATGCAAAATGGCATTTAATCCTTCATTCCGAAACCATTCTGCTGCTTTCCAGGCAAAACCCGCTGCGATCTCTCCCTGATGAACAACATAAATATCTACAGTGGGGCTTGGAATTTCAATTTCACTTTCGCTCATCAAAGTAAGAATTCGTTCAATCCCCATTGCAAACCCACAGGCAGGTGCTGGCTTACCACCCATTTGCGCGATTAGGCCATCATAACGCCCTCCGGCGCATATTGTCCCTTGGGCGCCCAGCTTATCGGTTACCCACTCGAATACAGTACGATTGTAATAGTCCAATCCCCTCACCAGGCGGGGATTTATCTCAAAATCAATACCTTGCTCATGTAACAGGTGTTGCAACGCTTCAAAATGTTGAAGTGAATCCTCATCCAGATCATCCAATAACCGGGGTGCTCCAGCCAGAATTTCACGCATAAGCGGATTTTTACTATCGAGAATGCGTAGTGGATTGCTATGCAAGCGCCTGCGAGCATCTTCATCCAGATCATCCTGATGCCGCTCAAAATACTTAATAAGCCTCGATCGATAAATGGCACGCGATTCGGTACTTCCAAGCGTACTAATTTCCAGACGTACACCTGAAATACCCAACTGACGCCAAAGTCGTGCACCCATAATAATCAGCTCTGCATCAATATCAGCGTCTGAATAGCCAAGTGCCTCTACGCCAACTTGATGAAATTGCCGGTAACGCCCTTTTTGTGGGCGTTCATGACGAAACATCGGCCCATAGTAATACAATCTCTGTGGTCCTGCATAAAGCAGATTATGCTCAAGCACCGCCCGCACACAGGCAGCAGTTCCTTCTGGCCGCAATGTCAGGCTGTCTCCATTAAGATGGTCCTCAAACGTGTACATCTCTTTTTCGACAATATCAGTCACTGCACCAATCGAACGTATGAATAAATCAGTTTGTTCAACGATGGGAGTACGAATATTACGGTAACCATAGCTTGCCAGCCAAGCGCGTACGGTATCCTCGAAAAACTCCCAACGATGCGTTTCCTCCGGCAGGATATCGTTCATCCCCCGAATAGCCTGAATCATATTAGACATGAATTGATTTTTTTGGGTATTTGGTGCGCACATATTCATCAACGATGCGACGAAACTCACCTGCGATGTTATCTCCTTTCAGAGTAACCGTTTTTTGTCCATCCACAAAAACGGGTGCCACTGGATTTTCTCCTGAGCCAGGTAAGCTAATACCTATATTGGCGTGCTTGCTCTCTCCCGGGCCATTGACCACACACCCCATCACCGCGAGCGTCATGTTTTCTACTCCATCGTATTGCTCACGCCAACTGACCATTTGCTCTCGTACATAAGCCTGGATACTTTCAGCTAACTCCTGAAAATAAGTACTCGTCGTTCGCCCGCAGCCTGGGCATGCTGCCACAAGTGGAACAAATGCCCGCAAACCCATGGTCTGAAGGATTTCCTGCGCCACGATAACTTCACGTGCACGATCTCCTCCAGGCTCAGGAGTCAGGGATATCCGTATAGTATCGCCTATACCTTCAAACAACAGTACTGACAATGCCGCAGTCGATGCAACGATCCCCTTTGATCCCATTCCCGCTTCTGTCAGCCCCAAGTGCAACGCATAATCACATTGGGCCGCCAGCTCGCGATAGACTCCTATCAAATCTTGTACACCGCTTACCTTGCAAGACAATACGATGTGATCTCGAGGAAGTCCAAGCTCTTCCGCTTTAGCCGCGCTCTCCAACGCAGAAGTAATAAGGGCCTTACGCATCACTTGACCAGCATCCATCGGTTCAGCCGATTTGGCATTTTCATCCATGATGCGTGCCAGCATTTCGGGATCCAAGCTGCCCCAATTTACGCCAATTCGTACAGGCTTATCATATTTACAAGCTGTCTCGATCAGCGTAGCAAACTGCTCATCACGCTTCTTGCCATGACCTACATTGCCCGGATTGATGCGATATTTGTCTAATGCTTTGGCACAATCCGGATAAGCTGTCAATAATTTGTGACCATTAAAATGAAAATCACCCACCAATGGCACATGACAGCCCATATCGTCCAATCTTGCACGAATCGCTGGTACAGCTTTGGCTGCTTCCGCTGTATTGACTGTAATCCGTACCAGCTCTGAACCGGCACGGGCCAATTGGGCAACCTGTATGGCAGTAGCCACTTCATCCGCTGTGTCAGTATTAGTCATCGATTGCACAATGACAGGTGCATCACCGCCAATCGTAACGGTACCTACGCGTACACCGATACTTCTGCGTCGTGGTGAAGAAATATTGTTTTGAGACATTTCTATAAAACCTGAAAAAGAACTAAAAATTTGATGAACAAAATAAGAGACTATTCCAGTGAAAAGCGAGCCACATTATCGCCTTTTCGTGTATAAGGAGCTAGATCAATTAACCTGCTATTGTACGTAAGATTAACGCCAGTAGCATTACCAATCACCAAATAAAGAGGAGGTATCCCTTTTATCACTTGCTCCGTACCTTTGGCATTCATTTTGACAAAGATAACTTTTTTATTGCTGTCTCTTATTTCAACCCATGACTCTTTGGAAAAAATAAAATGCAGTGTTTTTTCGTTACTCTCCACAGCCTCAGTCACAACAGGCTCAGCCACAGGAGGCGTGACTGGAGCAAGCCCAATTTCTGAGGATCTCTTCCCTGGGGGTTCTAACGTATCTACACTGCGTGAAGGAGTTGAAGGTGTCTGCGGCAGCAATAATTCCCTTGTGATCTGACCATTTTCAGCTTGTGAATCAGATGAAGCAGATGCATCAATACTATTCTTTATGGCTGCCTTCTGACCCCAATCTCCACCCTGATATACGCCGTAACCTAGCAAAGCCAGAATTAAGACCACAGTCAAAAACAATATACCACGCCCCCCGCCATCTCGCTTCGACGGAATCAGTGGAATCGTTTTTACCTGCTTTGCAGAACCTTGATGAGCAAGTGCTGGAGTAGATTGAGTTAATAAACGAAGCAACGAATTCGTATCAAGTTGGAGCAAGTTACCATAATTTCGAATGAAACCCCGAAGAAATGTGCTGGAAGGAAATTTACTATAATCTTCTTCCTCTATCGCATTGATTTGTTGCACTGACAATCGTAATCGCCTCGCCACCTCCCCCACACTCAAACCGCGTTTTAGTCTTTCAACGCGTAATAACTGCCCGCATCCAGTTACTGTATTAAACTTTTCTCCTGAATTTGTTCCGTGATCAGCAAACTTCTTATTAGGCGCATCTATCCCACTTTCACGAGCATCAAGCTGAGCGGGTATACTTTGGCGAATACCGCCATCAGAAGAAATGACCTCTTCTAGGCTAGTATCAAATACTTTTTGCTTCTCTTCATCACTATTATTCATGATTTAATCTGCCTTCCCGCAGGGCTATCGCCTCATTGGAATCAGGAAAACGCCTTTGTAACTGAAAAGCATAACTCGCCTCAGCCTGATGATCTCCAATTGCATGTTCAATTTGAATGGCCAACCATAAACTTTCCGACGTAAGTGGATAAGTTTGCATATAGGAAATAATGTTTGATTTAGCTGTTTTGAGATCACCACGCTTGAAATCAATCTCGATTAACCCAAGGACTGCCAGTGGATAGTTGGGACGAATTACCAGGGCTTTTTGAAAGAACGCTTTAGCTTGTGCAAATTCATCACGTTTAAGCACACAAATTCCTGCATTCGAATATGTTTTTTCAGGCATTTCGTAAAGTGGATTTCTTATTGCACTCATAAAATGATCCACTGCCAAATCCATCTCTTCAGGATGGCGCTGGCAAAGAAACCAACCAAAATTATTGTGTACGTCAGAATCGCTCGGAGCTATTTTAAGTGCACGCTCAAAATTCCAGCGCGCACGTCCATTTTCGCGCAAATTCATATACACCAACCCAAGTACATTATAAGCAGGTGCATAATCCGGGTTTGCTCGCAATGCAATTTCAGCTTCCTCTATGGCTACTCTATACTGATTACGATTGTAATATTGCCCAGCGAGTTCTGTATGAATTTTTGCGCTTTGTTGAGCTCTCTTTCTTGTTTCTTCTGAAGCCTGCCCCATCTCTTTAACAGATAGCTGAGTACATCCTGTGACCACCCCAACAAACATTCCTAGTAAACCGGCCAGCGCCTTTTTCATCCAGCTACCTTCGTGATACTGCGACTTGCTCGTCGGGTTTTATCCAGCACCTGACCAGCCAATTGACCGCAAGCTGCATCGATATCGTCACCTCGTGTTTTACGCACTGTCGTAACGATCCCTGCTTGCATCAACACATCACGAAAAATTCGTATCGTTTCTAATGAGGAGCGCTTATAACCTGATCCAATAAATGAATTAAACGGAATTAAATTCAATTTACAAGGAATTTTTTTCACCAGTTGCACTAACTCATGAGCATGTTCAATACTGTCATTTACACCGTCAAGCATGACATATTCGAATGTAATGAAATCTCTAGGCGCAGCTTGGAGATAACGCTCACATGCAGCCAACAACATTTTGATTGGATATTTCTTATTAATCGGTACTAACTGATCGCGCAAGGGATCATTCGGTGCATGCAAAGAAACTGCCAACGCAACGGGGCAGCGCTCGCGCAACCGATCCATCGCAGGCACCAGGCCGGAAGTACTGACAGTTACTTTTCGCCTGGATAAGCCATAAGTGTTATCATCCAGCATCAAGTCCAGCGCAGTTACGACATTCTCAAAATTAGCCAACGGCTCACCCATACCCATCAGCACGACATTGCTGATGGCCCGGCCAGCATCTTTTTTCTGATCGTGCGCCCTACCATGGATAGAACTTTCTGAGACAAAACAAGCTTCATGAGCTTTTTCAGTTTTGAGCATCTTGTTTGCCCACCACAACTGACCAATGATTTCTGCAACTGTCAAATTACGATTAAACCCCTGCCTGCCCGTTGAACAGAAACTGCATGCGAGGGCGCACCCCACCTGACTGGAAATGCACAGTGTGCCACGATTAACTTCAGGAATGAAAACCATCTCCACAGCATTTCCAGCACCCGTTGACAACAACCATTTACGAGTACCATCTGCAGCAATATGGTCACTAATAACCTCAGGCGATTGAATAATGGCGAGAGCAGCGAGTTTCTCCCGGAATGCTTTTGCCAGATCACTCATTTCAGAAAAATCTGACATGCCTAGTTGATGTATCCAGCGCAGCAATTGTTTCGCACGATATGGTTTTTCTCCAATATCTATGCAGAAACGCGTGAGACCAGCTGAATCCAAATCAAGTAAATTAATAGCCATATTCATACGCAAGCAACCATCGCTGCAAACTATTTTTAGCGTGAATAAATATCTAATGTAGGGAAAAAGCAGGCAATTTCCACTGCCGCCGTCTCGGCTGCATCCGAGCCATGTACTGCATTCGCATCGATATTTTCTGCGAAATCAGCACGGATAGTCCCTTTCTCAGCTTTTTGGGGATCTGTTGCTCCCATCAATTCTCGATTCTTGCTGATAGCGTTTTCTCCTTCCAGTACCTGAACCATGACAGGTCCAGAAGTCATAAATTCCACCAGATCATTAAAAAAAGGACGCCCACGATGAATTGCATAGAAAGTTTCAGCTTCCATTCTGGACAAACGTGTCATACGTGCAGCTATAATTTTTAACCCCGCCTGTTCAAATCTCGAATAAATCTGGCCAATAACATTCTTTGCTACTGCGTCCGGTTTAATAATCGACAACGTTCTTTCGACAGCCATTCAACACCCCACAAAATTAATAGATCAAAATAAAGGGTTATTCTAACAAAAAATATATACAGATTCTGAAAAAGAGCGCTTAAGACAAGATGTTATGATTAACCAAATTAGCTGGTACAATCAATTCAACTGCTTAATGTTTACATTTTACTTTATAGCACTTTAGTATTGACAGCTTCATAACTAGACAAGGATAATGTCATGGCTCTCAAAAGAAAACGCTTTTGATTGCTCAGAATGAATTAACTATTTTAAACCTCGTATTTTCCTAAATTTTATTATCTGAGTATCAGATACATTCATAGTGTTTTTTCCGTCATACCCACCCTTGATTTAAGCATCCACGATAAGATCTCTAAACTAAAAGCCTCTCTGACCCCATAAGATTCAAACATGTTTTTTCAACTTTTTGCATGCAATTCTGTCACGGAACTTGGTTTATGAATATTCAGGAACTCATTCGGCAACGGGGCAGAGAAAATTTCACCTTACACGATCTGTATCTTAACAGTCAGATGGTGAAAGTGTTAAAAACAATAGGCTTTGATCGTCATTATGTAAAGGCTGAAGGAGCTTATCTTTTTGACGATCAAGGCAATCGCTATCTTGATTTACTAAGCGGCTTCGGAGTATTCGCATTAGGACGCAATCATCCGCAAATCGCCCAAGTACTTAAAGATGTACTCAGTGCAGATCTTCCCAATTTGGTGCAACTGGATGTCTCCTTGTTGTCTGGTATGTTAGCAGAAAAGCTGGTAGCCATTAGTCCAGAAGGTCTGGAGCGCGTTTTCTTTGCTAACTCTGGAACAGAAACGGTCGAAGCAGCGATCAAATTCAGCCGTTATGCTACAGGTAAATCCAAAATTGTTTACTGCCGGGGAGGGTATCATGGTCTTAGTCTTGGTTCACTTTCTGCTACCGGGGATTCCCATTACAAACAAGGATTTGGCCCACTCGTGCCAGACTTTATTGAAGTACCTTTTGGAGATCTTGCCGCTTTGGAAAAAGCGCTCTCCCAGAAAGATGTAGCTGCCTTTATAACCGAGCCGATACAAGGGCATGGCGTCTGGATACCAGATGATCATTACTTACCGCAAGCTGCTGAGCTAACTCGGCGCTATGAGGCATTATTTATCGCAGATGAAGTACAAACGGGACTGGGACGTACTGGTAAATGGTGGGCTGTAGAACACTGGTCAGTCGTACCAGATATACTCTGCATGGCAAAAGCGCTATCGGGAGGATTCGTTCCTGTCGGCGCACTGGTCTGCAAGGAATGGATTTTTGATCGTGTTTTCAATCGTATGGACCGCGCCGTCGTTCATGGCAGCACTTTCGGCAAAAGTAACCTTGCCATGGCCGCTGGATTGGCCACCCTGGAAGTACTGGAATCAGAAAATCTGATCGAAAAATCTGCTCAATCCGGGCAAGCTATTGTCGATGCACTGCAACCCCTTGTCGGAGAATATGAATGCCTGAAGGAAATTCGAGGAAAAGGCATGATGATTGCCTTAGAATTTACTGAACCCCAAAGCCTGTCTCTTAGGATGTCCTGGAAAATGTTAGAAGCGGCTAACAAGGGATTATTCTCGCAAATGATTACCGTCCCCTTATTTTCCCGGCATCGCATTCTGTCCCAGGTAGCAGGGCATGGCATGAATATTGTCAAGTTTATTCCACCACTCATACTTACAGAATCCGATATCAAGTGGATAGTAGATGCGACCAAAGCTGTTATCCGTGATGCACATCGTGGTCCTGCTGCAGTTTGGGATTTAGGTAAAACGCTTGCAACTAAGGCTCTGCGAATAAAAGCCGGTACTTAACAATTTTTAAAGAAAACTATAAAAAGCATTCCATGGTAGAGCATGGTATGTAGAGCCCCCCCCCCCCTTTGAGCTAAGCGCTGAACGCTACATGTTTCCATAAGCACTTCCCTTTGCTTTCTTTATCGATATTCTCAAGCTGCCGCTCGTGCAATTCAAGTTCTTTGTCATTGGCAGGCAATACTGTCAAATGCAGATTTTCCACGATGATTGCTGTATCAAACGATAATGGCGCGATATCCAAATCCATTAACAAACTTTCTTGCCCTCTGGTCATGGCTAAATAGACCTCGGCTAGAAGCTCCGCATCCAGTAATGCGCCATGTAAGGTACGCCTCGAATTATCAATCTGATAACGCTCGCACAACGCATCCAAATTATTGCGCTTACCGGGGTGAATCTCTTTGGCAATAATGAGAGTATCAGTAATCTCGGTACAGTAATTTTTTAGTGGCTGTAACCTGATCAACCCTAATTCATGATCAAGAAACCCTACATCAAAAGGCGCATTATGGATAAGAAGCTCTGCACCTTCAATAAAATCTAGAAATGCCGCACAAATATCACGGAATTTTTGCTTATCTTGCAGAAACTCAGTGGTCAGACCATGTATTTGCAACGCACTTGCTTCGCTTTCTCGCTCGGGATTTAGATAGTAATGAAAATGACGGCCTGTCAATTGCCGGTTACACATTTCAACAGCGGCTATTTCAACAATTCGATGGCCCAATTTGGGATCTAAACCGGTTGTTTCGGTATCAAGAAAAATTTGCCGCATCAATTACTCACCCTTTCGCCTGAGTTTCCTTTTCTTGTGGTCACTGATTCCACTCCCTGGTTAGCCAGTTCATCTGCTCGCTCATTTCCATCATGTCCCGCATGCCCCCGCACCCAACACCATTCAATTTGATATTGCTGTGACAATTGATCGAGCTCTCTCCACAATTCTTCATTTTTGACTGGTTTCCTATCAGCAGTACGCCAACCCCGATTTTTCCAAGCATGTATCCACTCACTGATACCTTTCTGCACATACTGAGAATCAGTATGGAGTTGTATTTCGCAAGATTGCCTTGGAACTGGCAGTGATGCTAACGCCTGCAATGCACGAATTGCTGCGATCAATTCCATCCGATTATTAGTCGTCATTGCTTCACCACCAAATAATTCCCATGTACTTCCTTGGTATTTCAGCAAAGCACCCCATCCACCTACGCCCGGGTTTCCCTTGCAGGCACCATCCGTAAATATCTCCACCACGCATGTAGCATCTTGCATATTTATCAGTTCTTTGTATTTTATTTTATGATTGGTTGTCGAGCGTGATTACGCTCTTTTACAATGTCTTTGAATTTCTGGGTCGCAGGCACAATTTTTCTTTTGGTAGACAAACTATTTTCCCAGCAAGGTTTAATAATACGCATGCCATGGATTTGCTTAATCGCGTGTAAGAAATAAACGCCACCGGAAATCGGCCACCAACGATCTCCTGCGGCCTCCATAAAATGAAAATGCTTTATCCATTTCTCTTTACCGAAAGGAGGCGCATAGCAGCCGAGTCGCCCTCCAACAATCTCGAAATCGAGCAGCTTCAACCAATCCTTGAGACGAGGTAATGCGATGAATTGGCCGCACCAGGGAAATTCATTTCTTGCTGTCTTCCAATACCGATTCATTCCCCAAAGGCTGAAGGGATTAAAACCGCTGATCACGACATGACCCTCTGGCATCAAAACACGATGTACTTCGCGAAGAATCTGATGTGGATTAGAATTGAATTCCAATATATGAGGTAACAATACCAAATCCATACTGCCACTTTCGATAGGCAGGAAATCAGGTAACGCATAGAAGGATGCACCCGGGCTGATGCCAAGACGAAACCGAAAAGGGATACGATTAGTACGTAAAAAATTCAACTGAGGAAATCCAATTTGCAAAGCGTTATAACCAAAAATATTGATAACTGCTTGATCAAAATAGCTTTGCTCCTCCCCAAGCAAATATTGGCCTAGCGAAGTCTCAAACCATTGCTGCATAGCCTGAGCATGCACGGAGAGAGTCATGATGCTGTTAGTGCTCAGCCTTATCATAAATATATTTTTACTAAACCGAGAAAAAACATCATGCTCAATATTTACCCTGTTCGCGCCTTTAAAGACAATTATATCTGGGTAATTCACGACCAGCATTATGCTGCCATTGTCCACCCAGGAAGCGCAACACCAGTATTAGCTTATCTTCAGCAGCAGAAATTGCAACCCATCGCCATTCTCAATACACACCACCATAACGATCATACTGGCGGCAATGTTACATTATCGCAAGCATATTCTCTGCCAGTATATGGCCCTGCAAATGAAAACATTCCTGGGCTTACGCATGGCCTCAAAGAAAGTGATATTGTTCATCTCTCGGAGTTATCACTTGATCTGGTCGTATTGGATATACCCGGTCATACAGCAGGACATATTGCTTATTATGGTGAAAAATCATTGTTTTGTGGCGACACCCTATTTGCCTGTGGCTGTGGCCGCATCTTCGAAGGCAGTGCACAACAGATGTATGCCTCACTTCAGAAACTAGCCAGCCTGCCTGATGAAACCCTTGTCTACTGCACGCATGAGTACACCTTGTCCAATGTCCGATTTGCAAAGGCTATCGATCCCAACAATCCAATCTTAGCACTACGCGCAATCGAAATAGAAGAACAAAGAAAGCGCGATATGCCAACGCTTCCCGCAATATTAGCCATCGAAAAAGCGACGAATCCTTTTTTGCGATGCAACCAGTTAGCAATCATTCATGCTGCTAGCCAGCATTCAGGCAAAACACTGTCAGACCCCCTCAGTGTTTTTACAGAAATTCGCAAATGGAAAGATATCTACTAAATCAAATTTCCGAAATTTACTTTTCTATACTCCCCTAAATCGAAGTAAGCGAAAAAAGAGTCTGCTAAATTGATATGCAATTAAACTGCACAACCATCCGTCCCACAACCTACAGATTCAGCCTCATTCTGCTTGCTTAGAGCAGACTGTAGCTGTTCGGTTTCATCGACCTCTTCTGCAAGCAAAGTACCTATTGATACACCCAATATAAAATCACTGACATGACCAAATTTATGCATACGCAGATGACCAGTCTTATCGATCAGAATAGTCGTGGGTGTGCCTTGCATCTGATAAGTCATCATGGTATGCGGAATGACATGCTGATCATTCGGCTTATCGATCCCAATCGGAAAACGCAATCGATACTCATAAGCAAATACTTCAAGTGCTTCACGACCCATTACTGAATGATGCTCAAAGACCGTATGGAGGCCAATCACGGCAACTTGATCTGAATTGAATTCTTCGAATATCCTTTGCGTCTGAGGAATACCAACTTGCACACAGCCTGGGCACAGCATCTGAAAAGCATGGAGTAATACAACCTTACCGCGCAATGATGCTAATGTAATAGGTTGAGGGGTATTAAGCCAACTGACTGTCTGGAGTTCTGGCGCTAAAATTTTTCCATTTGCTTGATTAGTTTTCATTAATTAACTACCTTTTGTTTTAGAAACTGCATATTATTATAATTTTAAATCAAAATTTACTTTGTCGACTTCCTCTTGCCATATTGTTAATACTGTTAACGAACTTGCCTTTACCTCATTTCTGATTGGAGATAATGGAATTAGGAAGCAACAACATGAACACAAGCGAGTTGCATGAAATCTCTTTAAATTTTATTAAAAAAGAAAGGGCAAGTTATTCTGCACCGAGAAGCGCTGAGAATAAAATGCCCCCTCTTTCTAAAACTTTGAGAGGATTATTGCAGCAAGCCTTTTCTCCTGCTCATCACTTTATCAGGTTGCTTTACTTACTTTCCAGGTTTGCCAGCACGCAATACGGGGTAGTATTGGGTAAACACGTTGTCTTCAGCGGCATTTTCTTTATGACAAGTATTGCAAGATTCATCAGTTTGTGGGGCTGCGCTCTTGCTTTCATAGCTTTCAAAACCAAAGTATGCCCAGTTATTAGGTCGATCAGCAAAACGCTTGGAATCCTTGACTGTAGCAGCTATGCCGAGGTATTCTCCCTGAAAGTAACCATTGCCACTGGCTGCTTCCTCGGCACCGACACTAACCAATTCTTTAACAATAATTGTACCATCACGAAATTTTCCAGTTTGCTTCCAGTGTGCCCAGCTAACAGGGTCAATGTACACATTGTGAAACTCAGGGAATGCTGGATTGCCATCGTTCATATCTTTTGGTGTCACAGGTGCACCAACGAAAATCCATTCACGGTAATTTTTAGGTGTTAGCAGCTCTCCATCCTTGTTGAAATGAGCATAGGTTGTTCTGCCATGTTCATGACGATCATCATGCTGACCAGCAGTAACAGAAGTTGCCTGGCCAACTAGCAGACCAGATAACAATAATGGCGTCAAACCACCTAACAACGTTCTTTTAAACTGTGACATAATCAATCCCTAAAGTAATTAAATCAGAAGACCCAGAAAACAGCTATCAACAACGACCGCTCTCTTTTTTAATGGTAGACAGAGCTGCATACTGCGTCAAGGCAAGAATCAATTACACTTGTCATGTAAATATAAGCGATGCGCTCATGCGGTATGACAGCAATGACGCTTATGCTAGCAGCTCAAGAAATGGGGTATGCTACTTGCCCGATGGATGATTTGATTTTGAAGCAGTCACAAAACTGATTAAACTACCTGAAGACCATGTGATCTCAATGTTTGTTGCCATTGACAGGGGAATCAAGGAAGCATGGCCACGTGGTGGGCAACTTCCTTTAAAAGAAGTCATCTCTTATAACAAATTCTAGACTCTCTCCCCATGCTTCCTTGCAATACTTTGTAATTAGAAATATCTGAGAATAAATACAAACTAAATACAAACCAATAAAAAAATGACGTATCAGCCTAATTTCCCGCGGCTCGTATTGCCTTAAGATTTTCTTTGGCTTCTTCATTTCCCTGTTTCGCAGCCTTCTCAAACCATTCAATCGCTTTATTCATATCTTTAGGCACACCCTCGCCTACTAGATACATGACACCGAGGTTATTTTGCGCATCCACGTTGCCTTGTTCAGCAGCCTTGGTAAACCACTCCACTGCTTTAGCGGGATCTTGTGGAACGCCATGACCTTCGGCGTACATCAGACCCAGATTAAATTGGGCACCCGCATGCCCTTGCTCTGCAGCACGATGAAACCAGCCTGCAGCTGATTCAAGGTCATAGTCCATAATTTTTCCCGTCGCATCCCTGGATATGGCCTCTCCAGAATAGAACAAGAAACCAAGAGCAGTCTGCGCTTCGGCATCGCCCGCTTCCGCATCCTGGCGTAATTTTAGAAATCGTTCTTCAGGTGATAATCCATCATCCGCCATTGGCATGATTTTTTTCAGCAAATCAGCCTTTTGTTCCGGAGTTAATCCTTCTTCAAATACGGAAGGCAATTCATTGATGGCAGTGATCTCATCCGGGAATCTCGTTGAAGATTCATCTGTTCCAGGGGATGTACCTTCACCGCAGCCAGCAAGCAGTAATAAAGCAATTAATGTAAAAGCACGCGTATTCATCTAGTAGTTTTGCCCTTCTTATCGGCAGGTAAAAATTTAATGAAAATTATACCATTTTGGTTGTACTACAGTCAGATAAACCATCAAACTCAAGCTGATAAATCAATAAGAAATTCATAAGATTATTACTCAGAATAATCTCTATTTGGCACCTGCTTTTTGAAGTAATTCAATGACACCCTTATGATCATATTTTTTAGCCAGCAATAATGCAGTCGCACCATTTTCTGCCTTAGTATTAATTTCCGCACCCACAGCAAGTAGCGTCATTGTCACTCCTTGATGGCCATTTTGTGCGGCTAGCATCAGCGCAGTTGCACCATTTTTTGCTTGGCTATTAACATTGGCGTTTGCTTGCAGCAAATACTGGACAACGATTTGGTTACCCACTTGCGATGCAAACATAAGTGCTGTAACACCTTCATTTGTAGCGGCATTGACATCAACACCCGTTTCGAGCAATAAGCGTACTATCTCCAGGTGATTTCTTTGCGACGCTAACATCAATGCTGTCATTCCATTGTCGGTAACCGCGTTTATATCTGCATCAGCAGCAAGTAATGCCTGCGCGATACCTAGGCGGTTATCCTGCGCAGCCAATATAAACACAGTCCGGCCATTTTTTGCCTTCACATTTGCGTCTACTCCAGAGTCAAGCAAAAGCTTGACGATACTTTCGTGGCCATTCTCCACTGCACCTACCAATGCCATATTCTTATCGCGTGTTTCATAATTTTTCTCAGACATTGAAAGTAACGCTTTCACTTGGGACAAGCTGCCGCGTGTAGCTGCATTAACCAGATCATTGTTTTCTAAACCAGCCAATGCATGGTTTGTAAAATGCAGTAACCCTATCAGGACTCCTAAAGCATATAAATCAATCCTTGACCAGAGCATTTTTATTCCTCCTCTTCTATATGTATTCACTCAACTTAGTAATCAGTAGCAGATAGATCTATTTAAAATCTTCTGTTATTCACCAAAATGAATTTTAACTTTCACTGATGATAAATAATCGTTGATATTCCTTGATTGCAAAACGATCAGTCATGCCTGCAATATAATCTGCAATAGCCTGATGTCCATATTGAGAAAATTTAATCTGATATGCTGTAGGTAGTAATCGGATATCTGAGTTGAACGCATTGAATAACATTTTAATCGTATGGTGCGCCTTATTACTCATGCGTGTTACTTGAAAATGCCGATAAAGATTCTCCCGCAAAAAGCTTTTTAATTCCTGCTGCTCCTGCTTTATCTTTTCGCTGAATCCAATCAAGTATGGCGCTGATCGCACTGCATCCAGGCCATCTGGCCGCACATTTTCGATGTTGCTTTTACTTTGCAGGGTTAAATCTGTTGCTACACTATTAATCATGCCACGTATCGTTTCATGAATTAAACGTCGGCCATCAATATTCGGATAGTCTCTTTTCACCTGCCATAGGTGTCTGGAAAATATCTCTATCTTTTCCAGTTGCGACAAGGTAATAAAACCGGAACGTGAACCATCGTCCACATCATGATTATTGTACGCAATTTCATCAGCAAAATTGGCAAGCTGTGCCTCCAGTGAAGGTCTTTGGTTGATTAAAAAACGCTCTCCTACTTCACCCAGCTTTTCGGCATTTTTTCTAGAAACATGCTTGAGGATGCCTTCACGGGTTTCAAAGCACAAATTCAAACCATCAAAAGCACCGTAACGTTCTTCAAGCACATCAACTATTCTTAAAGACTGAAGATTATGCTCAAAACCACCATATTCCTTCATGCAATCATTCAAAGCATCCTGCCCTGCGTGGCCAAAAGGTGTGTGCCCTAGATCATGCGCCAGCGCTATTGCTTCAACTAAATCCTCATTCAGCTGCAAATTTCGCGCAATAGAACGTCCAATCTGGGCCACCTCCAGACTATGTGTCAAGCGAGTGCGAAACAAATCACCTTCATGGTTAACAAATACCTGTGTTTTATATTCGAGCCGACGGAAAGCTGTTGAATGAATTACCCGGTCACGATCGCGCTGAAATTCACTACGACCAGCAGGAGGTGTTTCTTTGATGAGGCGTCCGCGCGAATTAACAGATGATACTGCGTAAGGTGCCAAGTCATTCATTTGCCATACAAGTTAGCAACGTCCCTCTTAAAGTTGATGCAGGAACATCATGACTCATCATCGCCTCACCAATACGCTTCAGCAAAATAAAACGCATTCTCCCTTCTTCTACTTTTTTATCAAGCTTCATCAATCTCAAGTAATCATCTGGAGAAAGTTTTGGCGCAATGACCGGTAGCCCTGCCTTTTCAAATATACTGTGTATGCGTTCGAAATCGATTTCATTGATAAATTTTAGTTGTTTTGACAGCTCTGCAGCCATTATAATGCCCGCAGCAACCGCTTCACCGTGCAACCATACACCGTAACCCATTGCGTTTTCAATTGCATGACCAAAGGTGTGGCCAAGATTAAGCAGTGCCCGCATGCCGCTCTCACGCTCATCTGCGGCGACAATTTCCGCTTTGATCTCACAACTGCGACAAATGGCTTTACTTAGAATGTCAGCATCGCGCGCAATCAACCCAGTAATGTTCTGCTCCAACCACGTAAAAAAATCAGCATCATGTATGAGACCGTATTTGATCACTTCTGCAATGCCGGCACGCAATTCTCTGTCCGGCAAGGTATTAAGTGTTTTACTATCTGTCAGCACAACTCGTGGCTGATAAAATGCACCAATCAAATTTTTGCCAAGCGGATGGTTAATACCTGTCTTACCGCCCACTGAAGAATCCACTTGCGCGAGTAATGTAGTAGGAATTTGAATAAAAGGTACGCCTCGCAAATAAGTCGCTGCCGCAAACCCTGTCAGATCACCAATAACCCCTCCTCCCAATGCAATCAGGGTAGTTTTTCGCTCACAGCGTTGCTCCAATAAAGCATCGAAAATCAAATTTAATGTTTGCCAATTTTTATGATCCTCACCATCAGGCAAAATAATTGCAATTGAGCAGACCTCATGCCGCTCTAACGCCATACGGAATCTATCCAGATAAAGAGGGGCTACAGTAGTATTAGTTACAATCGCAACCCGTTTTTGAGGCAAATGAGGCAATATCAAATCTACCCGCTCTAATATCTCATTACCGATATGGATGGGATAACTTCGATCCTGCTTAGGAGAAAATAACGCTACCTTAACAGTCTGCATGTCATTCATATGAAGTAATCATTTTCGGGAAAAACTCACCCCTTCTGGGATTCATAATTATTTGATTGATAAGCCTTGATCGCGTTTTTTTTTCGATTTAACGCCTCAGCCCGGAGTTTTTTAAATTTGAAGAAAAGCAGTTTTCGGGCGAGCCGTTGTACGAGAGAGCGCACCCCTTGTTTTCCGCTATCTATAATGATATGCGCTGCTTCGCGATATAGAGCATCGCGTTGAGCATGAAGCTCTGTTAATCTCGCATGCAAGTCCTCTGTCTGAAGTAATGGCCTATTTTTATCAGAGCGCGTTCTTCGTTGCAATTCATCCACGGATGCACTCAAATAAACCACGATACCATGCTGTCTTAATAAAGCACGATTTTCAGCACTCAGCACTGCTCCTCCACCAGTAGCAAGCACAATATTCTCTGCTTGCACCAGCTCATGCAACACCTCCGTTTCACGTCTACGAAACCCAACCTCTCCTTCAATTTCAAAAATCAAAGGAATTTTAACGCCAGTACGCTGTTGAATCTCATGATCGGAATCGATAAACGTTTTACCCATGTAATTTGCCAGTAATTTACCAATCGTAGTTTTCCCAGCACCCATCATACCTACGAGAATAACATTCCCCTGTAAAAACTTTACATCGTGATTTTTTTTTGTAGTTGGTTTGATTAATTGCATAAGAACAATTGTAACGGAATACTTTCGCCTACGCAGAGATTCCAAACAGTCCATAAAAAAATTCATCTATTCTAATTTTTACAAATAGCCAACCCTGCTTCCCTGCGCGCCAAGATAATAAATAAAATTAGACTAAATGCCACAAAATTACTCAGCATCATGCCACTGAGCCCCCACATCCCCGTTGATCGCTATGGAACCTCAGTCAGTGTTATAAACACCTCCCAAATGAGACTCTGATAAAATTGCTCACGTCATAGGGAATGCTTTCCCCAATCCCCTTAGAGATGTTTAGTCCCACGATGTGCTGGAAAGGGTCAACGTTAAATCGTTCTGGCTCTTTTGTCCATATTTTGCAAATGTATTCGTAAGGCGTGAGGCCCTTAAGGATTTTCAGCCGTCTGGCGAAGTTATATGCCATCACAAAAGTATGTAGGTGGGCCTTCAACTGGTCATGTGAATCATAATAATAGCGTTTCACAGTCGCTTCTTTGATTGTTCTATTCATGCGCTCGACCTGTCCGTTCGTCCAGGGATGTTTTGGTTTCGTGAGTCTGTGTTCGATGCCATACTCATTGCAGCACAGGTCGAACATATGCGTAATCCATTGCGCTGTTGGCCCGTTGCGATAGCGTGGTGGGTGGCAAAACTGACTGCCGTTATCGGTCAGGATGGTGTGTATCTTGTAAGGCACTACCTTAACCAGGTTGTGCACGAATGCCGTCGATATCTCCCTATCTGATTTATCGTGTAATTCCACATAAGCGAACTTCGATGTCCGGTCGACGGCAACGAACAGATAAAGCTTCCCTTCTTCTGTGCGCACTTCAGCCAAGTCAATATGAAAATAGCCAATCGGATAGTTTTTAAATTTCTTCTTTGCAGGCTTGTCACTCTTGATATCCGGCAACCGGCTGATGCCGTGACGCTGATAACAGCGATGCAAGGTCGAGCGTGACAAATGCGAGATCGTGGGCTGCAGCGCATAAAGGCAATCGTCCAGAGGCAAGAGCGTATGCCGCCGAAAAGCCACACACATAGCTTCTTCCTCTGGCTTTAAAACCGTGGAGGCAGGTTCCTTCGGTCCCATCGGCGCATCATGGACAAAGTCACGCTTGCGCCACTTGGCTACGGTTTTCGGATTGATGCCGTACTGCTTCGCCAGAACGTTCAGGCTCTCTTGACTATGTTGTATCGTTCGACGCACCGCCTCCGTCGTGCGGGCGCTTCCATGCAGAATTTGTCCCATAATTCCTCCTTCCGTAGCTGTTCGTATATTACACCAGCACACCATGGGACTAAACATCTCTTAGGAAAACACTTTTTAGCTCTCTTTCTTGGGTTCCGCTAACCAAATTCTGATATGGGATTGCGGGAAGAATCTTGGGATTCTTCTGAATCAGGAAAATCTTTTTGTCGCGCTCATTGATGAGCAAATAAAAACTAGATGAGCCGTTTACCCCTCCAAAGCAAGCAATGATCTTGCTTACTACCGCGCAACTCAGGTCCACCCCCTCGCCAATTTATGAACGCATTTAGCCACACTCGCGTTCAAACATAATTTGCCGCACCACTCATATTACTCAGCACTCAGCTGGACTAAAGCTTTCTTTCATCATTTTTTATCTGAGCCGAAAAACGCAATAAATTCAATCTATTTGCGACCATGATCTATAGTAGGCAATACATTCCAGCCCAGGAGTTTTTCAATTACTGACTTATTTTTGTCACGCGCAACCAAAACTAAGATGGAACAAATGTATTCGCCGATGTCCATAAATAACCCATTGATTTAATTTACACATCAATCATTCACTTTCAACCAAATAAGAGACTAACTTATTGAACTTACTTGAGAACTCTAAATCTTAGTTATTATAGTTGACTAGTTCAGTCAGGTATTATATAGTTGACAAAAATGATCAAGTATTATTTACATAACAAACCTCAATTTTTACTTACCTAATTTTTATTGTACTAAGGAATATGGTATGAGACTGACAACGAAAGGACGATTCGCAGTGACAGCACTTTTAGATCTCGCGATGCAGCACAGCAATGGACCTGTCACACTTGCTGATATCAGTCAACGTCAAAAAATTTCACTGTCATATCTTGAACAATTGTTTGCAAAATTACGCCAACGTGAACTTGTTGATAGTGTGCGTGGTCCTGGTGGCGGTTATTGCTTAGCTAAGAGCCTGGAGCAAGTATCTATCGCAGATATTATTCTCGCTGTCGATGAACCAATTGATAACACGCGATGTGGCGGTAAAGAAAATTGTCTGAATGATGGCAAATGCATGACCCATGATCTATGGGCAGAGCTCAATGACATTATTTTCAATTATCTTGGCAGCGTAACATTAAGGCAATTGGTCGATGAACAAAAACAACGTGATGAGCAGCGTGAACAAGCAGTTGTCAAGTTATACGATATGCGTGAAGCAGCATTTTAGTTTTAATTTATAGAGAAAAATTATGGCGATCACATTGACTGAACGTGCAGCCAAACAAATTCAGCAGCAACTAACAAAGCGTGGTAAAGGGTTGGGTCTACGGATAGGTATAAAAAAATCCGGATGCTCCGGTTTTACTTATATCTTTGATTATGCAGATGAAATGAAAGAAGAAGATCAACTCTTTGAGTCGCATAACGCAAGAATAGTTATAAAACGCGATAACCTATCTTATTTTGATGGATCAGAGATAGATTTTGTCAAAGAAGGTTTAAATAGTACTTTCAAGTTTAACAATCCCAATATTGGAAATACATGCGGTTGCGGTGAAAGCTTCAGCCTCAAAACACCTGAAGAGTCTAAGGAAAATATATAAAAATGAGTGCTGTACTACAAAATCTTGTAAACCAGCCTTACAAGCATGGTTTCGTCACAGAAATAGAATCAGATATTGCACCCAAAGGACTTAACGAAGAAATCATTCGATTGATCTCATCCAAGAAGAATGAACCTGAATGGTTGCTTACATTCAGACTGCAAGCTTATGAAAAATGGCTCAGCATGTCTGAACCACAGTGGCAAAACGTCAATTACCCAAAAATTGATTATCAATCGATCAGTTATTATTCAGCACCTAAGCCGAAGAAAAAATTAGCTAGTATGGATGAGGTAGATCCTGAATTGCTACGCACATTTGAGAAACTTGGCGTACCCATGCATGAACGAGCAGCGTTAGCAGGTGTTGCTGTTGATGTCATTTTTGACAGTGTATCCGTTGCAACGACTTATAAAGAAAAACTCGCTGAAGTCGGAATTATCTTTTGCTCGATTTCTGAGGCTGTCCAAACTCATCCAGAATTAATTAAAAAATATCTTGGAACAGTTGTACCTGTTGGCGACAATTTCTATGCAGCTCTTAATTCAGCAGTATTTACCGATGGCTCATTTTGTTTTATCCCCAAGGGCGTTAAATGTCCTATGGATTTGTCGACTTACTTTCGTATCAATACTGAGGAATCAGGACAATTCGAGCGTACGCTGATCATTGCTGAAGAAGGTGCTTCTGTTTCCTATCTGGAAGGATGTACTGCACCTAAGTTTGATACTAATCAATTACATGCAGCTGTCGTTGAACTGATTGCGCTGGATAATGCCGAAATCAAATACTCGACTGTTCAAAACTGGTATGCGGGAGATGAAAAAGGCGTTGGGGGTATTTATAATTTTGTTACTAAACGTGGATTAGCGAAAGGAGTTAATTCGCGCATTTCCTGGACCCAAGTTGAAACAGGAGCTGCCATTACCTGGAAATATCCTTCCTGCATTTTACGTGGCGAAAATTCTGTTGGAGAGTTTTATTCGGTTGCTGTTACCAATAATTATCAGCAAGCCGATACAGGCACAAAAATGATTCATATCGGAAGAAATACGCGTAGCACTATTATTAGTAAAAGTATTTCAGCGGGATATTCCAATAGTAGCTATCGTGGCTTAGTAAGAATTGCACCTACAGCTGAGAACGCTCGTAACTATTCACAATGTGATTCGATGCTCATTGGTGATCAATGCGGCGCAAATACCTTTCCTTATATCCAGGTCAATAATAATAGCGCTAAAGTTGAGCATGAAGCATCCACTTCAAAGATTGGTGAAGATCAGCTTTTTTATTTCTTCCAGCGCGGAATTGGTGCTGAAGAAGCTGTATCAATGATAATCAATGGATTCTGTAAAGAAGTTTTTCAACAGCTACCTATGGAATTTGCAGTTGAAGCAACGAAATTACTCAGTTTTAAATTGGAAGGAAGTGTCGGATGATCAATCAGGACAGTAAAACAATCCTTGAAGTACGTGGTTTACATGCAAATGTAAACGGTATTGAGATACTTAAAGGCCTTGATCTCACAGTCAAGAGTGGAGAAATACACGCAATCATGGGGCTCAATGGATCTGGCAAAAGTACTTTTGCCAAAATTCTAGCTGGCCATCCTGCTTATGAAGTAACTGCGGGAATTATTATCTTCAACGATCAAAATCTTTTTGATCTTGAACCGGAAGAACGTGCTCGTGCCGGTGTGTTTCTTGCATTTCAATATCCAATCGAAATACCAGGCGTCGCTAATAATCAATTCTTGCGGTTAGCATACAATACAGTTCAGTCCCAACGTGGCAAAGAAGAACTTGACCCTCTTGAATTTGATGATTTTGTACGCGAGAAAATGAAATTACTCGAAATGAATCCAGATTTTCTGGATCGTAGCGTTAATGAGGGATTCTCGGGCGGAGAAAAAAAACGTAATGAAATTCTACAAATGGCATTACTCGAGCCAAAACTCGCCATTCTGGATGAAACAGATTCAGGACTCGACATTGATGCGCTCAGGATTGTAGCCAATGGTGTGAACCAGCTTACCAATAAAGATAATGCAACCATTTTGGTTACGCATTACCAACGCTTGCTTGACTATATTGTGCCTGATTATGTACATGTGATGGAAGCTGGACGAATCATCAAAACAAGCGGTAAAGAACTTGCCAAGGAACTGGAAGCCCATGGCTATGACTGGATAAATGCCGATGATCATAGTAAAACAGCTGGAGTACGGCTATGAGTACAGCCACTAGCAATAGCTATCTTGATAACCTCCTTCAGTCATGGCAAAGACCGCCAGCTTCATCCTGGCTTGATCAGCTTCGTGCAAACGCGATGGATAGCGTTGGTACGCTCAGGATGCCGTCGACTCAAGATGAAGAATGGCGTTTTACTGATATTTCACCTCTTAGTCGTCTGCCTTATCCAGTAGCCCATGCAGCACCCAAAGTACAACTCTCGGATATTAAACATTGCTATCTCGAAGAAGCCAGCTGTCGGCTGGTATTTGTAGATGGTCAATTTGTACCCGAGCTATCAAACATTGCTGATAATGCAAGTGCTATTATTGGCAATTTATCATCGCTCCTTCCTACTCATGGGGATACGATTGCTCGCTATCTTGGTCAGCTAGCAGAATTTCAGAATGATGTTTTTACGGCGTTAAATACTGCTTTTCTTCGTGATAGCGCCTGTATCATTATCCCGAAGAATAAGTCAGTAACTACGCCTATTCATTTGCTGTTCATATCCAAGCAAACAGAAGTTACCAGTTATCCTCGCTGCCTATTGATTGCCGAAGCTGGTAGTAATGCGACAATTATCGAGGATTACATTACTACTGAAGCAGCGCCTTATGTGACGAACTCAGTCGTTGAAATGAGTCTTGCCAATACCGCACATGTCAACCATATTCGTGTACAGCGCGATAATCAGCAGGCATTCCATATTGGAAATTGTACGGTATCTCTTGCTCATGCAAGTCAGTACCATTCAGTCAGCATAACGTTAGGAGCTTATATTTCCCGCTATAACCTGAATGTGATATTGTCAGGTGAAGGTGCTGAATGTGCTGCAGATGGATTGGTATTGATTTCTGGACGTCAACTTGCCGATACCCATACATTCATCGATCATGCGAAACCGCATGGCAAGAGCCGCCAGCTCCATAAATGTATCGTCGATGGGATGGCACATGGGGTATTCAATGGAAAAATCATGGTACGCCCACATGCTCAGTTAACGGATTCAACGCAACTAAGCCGCAATCTTTTACTGACTAATAAAGCCCGTATTGATACCAAGCCACAACTTGAAATATTTGCTGATGATGTCAAATGCGCGCACGGCGCAACAGTAGGTCAACTCGATAAAGAAGAAATTTTCTACCTAAAAAGTCGCGGCCTCTCTGAATTGACTGCGCGTAATTTGCTAACTTATGCATTTGGTGGTGAAGTGATTGATCGCATTCCAATTTCTTCACTTAAAAGGCAACTCGAAGAAATCGTCCTTGCAAGAACACAGATATCCTGAAACATGAAATTAGTTGATGCCTTATTAGACATGAATACTTTCCCAACTTCAGAGTTGGCAGCACGATATCGTGCCGATTTTCCCATTCTCAATCTTAAAGTAAACGATAAGCCACTTGTTTATCTGGATAACGCAGCATCAAGCCAAATGCCTCAACCAGTCATTGATTGTCTGGTGCGATATCAAACAACTCAGCATGCAAATATCCATCGTGCGGTGCACTACCTTTCTGAAATAGCCACACAGGAATATGAAACGGCACGACGCACATTGCAACACTTTATCAATGCTCGTGAAGATAGAGAAATCATCTTTACCAGTGGTACAACAGATGCCATTAATCTAGTCATGCATGGTTATGGTCGCAAATTTATTAAGAGTGGTGATGAAATTATTTTAACGAACCTTGAACATCACTCAAACATTGTGCCATGGCAAATGTTAGCGGAGGAAAAAGGCGCAACAATCCGCGTTGTACCTATCAATGACGCGGGCGAGCTATTAGTTGATGAGTATGAAAAATTATTTAATCCTAGAACTCGCTTTGTTGCAATAACGCATGTATCGAATGCACTGGGCACCATCAATCCGATTAAAAACATGATTGCTTTTGCTCACCAACAAGGGGTACCGGTTTTGATTGATGGCGCGCAAGCTGCTGTCCATATAAAAATCGATGTGCAAGATCTGGATTGTGATTTTTATGCCTTTTCTGGCCACAAATTATGTGGACCGACAGGAATAGGTATCCTCTATGGTAAAGCTCAATTGCTAGAATCCATGCAACCTTTCAAAGGAGGGGGTGATATGATCGCCTCGGTATCCTTTGAAAAAACGACCTACAACACTATTCCGTATAAATTTGAAGCAGGTACTCCTCCTATTGCTGCTGCGATTGGCTTTGGTGCCGCAATTGATTATTTATCGAAGATTGGGTTAGATGCGATTGCAGCTTATGAGCATAAACTGCTTAATTACGCAACCGAACAGATTGAAACTATTCCCGGTGTTCATATCATCGGTAATACGCAGACGAAAGTTGCTGTCTTGTCATTTACCATTGATGGTGTTCACCCTCATGATGTGGGAACACTCCTTAATCAAGAAGGAATCGCTGTACGCACGGGTCACCATTGCGCACAACCCATTATGCAGCGCTTCAAAATACCTGCAACATCGCGTGCCTCATTTGCTTTTTATAATACTAAGACAGAGGTTGATGCTTTGATAGCTGGTATTCATTCTATACAAAAGGTTTTTTCATAATGAATTTAAAATCAATTTATCAGGAAGTTATTCTTGATCATAATCGTAAGCCGCGTAACTATGGCACGCTTGATAATGCAAATCATCACGCCACAGGGCACAATCCTTTATGTGGTGATCGCATCGACCTTGCTTTGCACATGGAAGGAGAGCACATTGATCGTATTGCATTTCATGGAGAGTCATGTGCTATATGTAAAGCATCCGCTTCAATGATGACGGCTACTGTCAAAGGGAGGTCACGGTCAGAAGCAGAAACTTTGATAAAAGAATTTCGGGAAATGGTGGTTGGTAATCTTGATCTTTCAGGACCTCATCACCTTGGAAGACTAGCTGTATTTGCTGGAGTATGTGATCTACCTACACGGGTCAAATGTGCAATTCTGCCTTGGCATACCTTGCAAGCTGCACTGAATTCTGATGCTCTCGTATCGACTGAAACAGTAGAAGATTCAATCCATGCTGCTACAAGTAATGGCTAACCAGAAAAAATTAGCGATAGCATAAAAACACTATAAAAATAGTTAAAACAAAATGCCAAAAATAGCTGAAATAGAAGGTACCCCTAACCCAAATGCTTTGAAGTTTGTTCTAAAAGAACCTCTTACCTGGGGCGTAAGTCATTCATATGACAGTGCTGAACAAGCAAAAGATGATCCATTGGCATCAGCTTTATTCGAAATAGATCATGTTACCAACGTCTTTTATGTCGACCGCTGGATTACGATTACTCAAGATGGTGAAGCTGACTGGCAAGATCTCGCGCGTGCTGTTGCCGATCCGATCCGGTCTGCACCAGCAGCTCATGCACAATCTACTGAGACAGTAGCAGCAGCAAATGAAATATTAGCTAACTTGAACCCTGAGGACCAAAAACGACTTGAGCGCATCAATATATTATTAGATGAGGAAGTTCGTCCCTACTTACAAAATGATGGCGGAGATCTTCATGTATTGGGTCTTGAAGGGAATGTTCTCAAAATCCATTATCAAGGTGCATGTGGTACTTGCCCTAGCTCGATCTCTGGAACACTCAGAGGAATTGAGCGATTGTTAAGAACAATTGAGCCGGATATGGTGCTTGTCTCTGCCTGAGAAAGTATAGATAAGTAAATTCAAGAATAAAGTGCAGCTTTTTAAGATTATCAGAAAGCAAGTTGAGTTAATATCTAGGCTTCTTGAATGATCAAATCCAAGAACTTGAATATCAGATTTATGGCTTACCGAAAGCAAGAAAGCGGCAGATCACCATACACAAAAAACGGCCCTATTAATGAATTTTAATAGGGCCATTTGTTTTACTTCTTCTATATTCTCAATATGGAATAATCTTAAATAAGCTGAGCTTCGCTAAATCCTGTATATCCAACAAGAATAACTTCGATATGGTGAGTTACAGCGTTAGGACCTTTACCAGCTGTAAAATCAAAATATACTGCAGTTGATTCTTCAGACCCATCCATACTTCCATCATAATTTATCGTTGAATCTCCCTTCCATTTGAGATTTTTAGCGTATTTCAGCATATCATTACTATCAAAACCCTCAATCACATTTCTTTGATTTATAGCATCTTGTCCGTAATTAACAATATACGTTTTAGGTGAATTTGAAATGTCGTTACCGCTATCAGTACTTCCGGTACCGATATCAGCAGACTCATCGGCGCCATTAACTGTCACTTTAATTTCTTGCTCAGTGCCATCTAGAGATTTCACAGTCAGCATGTCATAAACTGTCTCCTCATCATTTAAAGCTTGGACGTTTACATCATCATTGCGAAGGGTAGAGCTATGATCATTTCTGGTGTATGACAGGAGAAGGAAGCGGTGTAACCTGTTGGTAAAGATCTCGGCAGATCAACCACCAATGAAGGAACACACCGCTATGATAGATAGTAATCTTTTTAACCTGAACAAACCAGATCAAAATGATCTGCTACAGGAAGTTCTCC
>NZ_JAWJYP010000007.1:0-120349 GCF_033063275.1 Nitrosomonas sp. Is37
GATGCTTTGTGGAAAACCATCGGCAGCATACTGCCGCTCTTCTCAGCATATGAATGCGGAAATTACTTCCTGAATTCAGGGTATGGACGTACTTAAATGCAGAATGCTCTAGTCAGCCGACGCCAAAAAATGGCGTGGCTGAGTGGGACATGCGGGCGGGTAGTTCGCAGTTATTTATTCTTGGCTTGCTTGGTTTTTTCTGAAATTCCCGCCAAAACGCCAGTGGTAATTTTATGCAGCAGATCAGCTGTTGCTTGAGTAAGTTGCAATCCAGCTTCGAGCTGGGTATGCCCGACAGATGCTATTTGTTGGGTAAAGGTGTCCAGAGTTTCTCGTAGCTGAGCACCAATCGCTGTACCATTGCGTTTTGCATGAGTGACCAGATCATTCAAGGTATCAGCAATCAAACCTTTGGCGGTCGTTGAGGTCTTTTGGACAACATCGAGAAATAAGCTTTCCAGACTTTCAAGATCAGCACGTGTCTTACTGAGTTCCTCACGCGAAAATTGCTGGGCTTTCCCGGCTGCTTCCTCCACTGCTAATTTTGAGGCTTCGGCGAATTGTGCGAAGGCGGTTTCCAATCCAGCAACTGCATGGGTAATTTGGGTCTGGGCAGCATGGGATTGTTCCGTTGCATGCACCAATTTCTGCTGCGCCCCATCGTGCGCACCTTGCATCACAGCGGCTGCAATCCGGCCCATCGATTCAATATCTAAACGATGTGCTTGCATTGCTTTGAGGGTCAATTGTCGCACCGTTTCTTTTACGTCCCCACCATGAGCGATTGCCTCGCGGACATCAGCTTCGAGTTTTGCCATATCATCCTGGTTATGCATCGTGCTATTGCTTTCATTTTGCATTTTAAGTACCTCCGGATTTAGAGAAATGTGTCACAGCAGGTTCATTTTCCGCCCTCAATGGCAAGTCGGTCAAGGCCACCCATATAAGACTGTAAAACAGATGGAATAGTTACGCTGCCATCCACATTTTGATAATTTTCAAGAATGGCTACCAGCGTTCGTCCAACCGCTAGGCCAGAACCGTTCAGTGTGTGGAGCAATTCCGGTTTTCCTTTTTCGTTGCGAAAGCGTGCCTGCATGCGTCGTGCCTGGAAAGCTTCGCAGTTGCTGCAGGAAGATATCTCACGATAGGCATTTTGTGCAGGTAACCACACTTCGATATCATACGTCTTTGCAGCCGAAAATCCCATATCACCAGTACATAATGTCATCACCCGATAGGGCAATTCCAGTTTTTGCAAAATTTTCTCTGCATGGCTGACGAGCTGTTCCAATGCCTCATAGGATTCTTGTGGATGCACGATATGCACGAGTTCGACTTTATCGAATTGATGCTGGCGAATCAAACCGCGAGTATCCTTTCCATAGCTGCCCGCTTCTGAACGGAAGCAAGGGGTGTGAGCAACAAATTTCAGCGGAAGCTGTTCAAGCGGAATAATTTCATCACGCACCATATTGGTTAAGGGTACCTCGGCAGTGGGGATCAGGTGTAATTTGAATGAATCCTGCTCGGTTGAGATGGTTGAACTAGAATGGCTGCAACTTCCAGCATGCACGACAAACAGGTCTTCCTCAAATTTCGGTAATTGTCCTGTACCCTGCAAGCAATCCGCATTGACCAGATAGGGGACATAAACCTCGGTATAACCATGCTCCTGAATATGTGTATCCAACATGAACTGCGCCAGCGCACGGTATAGACGAGCGATGCCACCTTTCATCACGTTAAATCGTGCCCCACTCAATTTGGCTGCTGTCTCAAAATCTAGAGAACCTAGTTCTTCACCTATGCTGACATGGTCTTTGATGGCAAAGTCGAATGATCTGGGCGTTCCCCAGCGCCGTATTTCAAGATTATCCGTTTCGCTTTTCCCTTCTGGAACACTGCTATGCGCTAAGTTAGGGGTTATCAGTAATATTTGTTGCAGTTCGGCCTGAATATGTTCAAATTGGCTCTCAGCCTGTTTAAGTTCATCTCCAAGATGAGCGACTTCTGCCATAATTGCAGTCACATCCTCGCCTTTTTGCTTGGCAATGCCAATTTGCTTGGATGTGGCATTGCGTTTTGCTTGTAACTCCTGAGTATGAGTCTGGATCGATTTGCGTTGCGCTTCCAGCGAATGGAATTGTACAACTGGGAAGGTATAACCGCGTTTGGCCAGGCGTGCAGCGATGTTTTCTAGATCGGTGCGTAATTGTTGAATATCTAGCATGTATTACTCCAAAAGAAGTGACTCATCTTAATTGACCGGCCAGATATTATGCCTGTAATTACGATATTCCTTGTGTTTTAGGTTTAAAGTTTGCTTATATTGAATCTGTGGAAATTTAAGCTGGCTTCGACATGCTCAGCCCGAACGGTGTGATACTTCACCATAGTGGATTGATCAATTTGAGTCACTTGGAATTTGACAATTCTGTCAAATAGATAATGGTCGGTTCAATCAGGTAAATATACGAAGGAAGTAAGTGTATTTGTTCAACTTCCCTCAAATTGGCATAATGCAAATACTTTTTGCCCTTGCTTTTCTAGACGAGCTCTACCGCCAACATCAGGTAAATCAACTACAAAACAGCATTCGACGATTTCTCCACCCATCTCCTGGATCAGCTTGACAGCTGCCTCCATGGTACCGCCTGTGGCAATAAGATCATCCACCAGCAATATCTGTTCTCCTTTCTGGATTGCATCGATATGAATTTCAATTCGATCACTGCCATATTCTAATTGATAGTCACAACCGATGGTTTCGGCGGGCAATTTGCCTGGCTTGCGTATCGGCACAAAACCAACTCCCAGTGCATACGCAACGGGAGCACCGATAATGAAGCCGCGCGACTCAATGCCGACAACTTTGTCGATCTTGCTCGTTCGGTAGCGCTCAACAATTTCCTGGACGGTAGTACGCAAACCAATAGGATCTTTCAGCAGTGTGGTAACGTCGCGAAACATGATGCCCTCATGAGGATAATGAGGAATGGTGCGAATACGGGATTTAATAGGCATAAAAAGTTTAATTAAAGAAAATCTATCGATCAGAGCAAAGTTGATATTTTTGTATCCATCTTAGCGTATTTTATCCAATCTAGCAGTATGTTGAATTTGCAGGCATAACATATTTGGATATTATGAAAACTAAATCTACCCTCTATCATAAATATGAGTTATTTTAAATTTGGCTGCGATGGGTGTTTCTGACGAGGTAATAAATTGCATTATTTCTCAGTTCTGATTTTTATTAGAACACTCGATAATATGGTGATGGCAAAAGTTCTCAGCCTAACCCGGCATTTTCTTTTCGTCGATCATGAGATCTGCAATTAAGGATAATTGACCATGAGAATTTGCAATACAGAGCGTGAATGGCGGCGGCCATGACGCGATACTGGAAATTGTTTACGCAGGTCAGTCAGCACCGTAATATGCTGGAAATTAGGAAAATCGATTTGAGAATAATGAGTTTCCACTGTTCCCAACGGCCCTGTTTGTCCTTTATTCTTATTTTAGTAAATTATTTTGTCTGCTTTTTCTAACCAACCTGAGAAGACTTTCAATGATTCTGGTCGTAGTATTTGCTCCATTGGAATCTTACGATGTGGCAAATTAGACATCATTTCTTCATAAATAAATTGATCGTCGAATCCGATTTGGGCTGCATCCTTTCGGGTACAGGCATAATATACTTTTTCTGGGCGAGCCCAATAGATAGCACCCAGACACATCGGACAAGGTTCGCAGGAAGTATAGATTTGGCACCCATCAAGCTGAAAAGTACCTAAATGCTGACATGCATCTCTTATTGCGATGATTTCAGCATGAGCAGTAGGATCATTCATCAAGATTACTTTATTGATACCTCTTCCAATAATTGAGTTATTTTTGACAATTACACAACCAAACGGCCCGCCCTCATTATGGATCATTCCATAAGCTGAGAGACTAATGGCTTCCAGCATAAATTGTATTTGTTGTGCTTCCTTCATGAGTTGTTTATCGTTTCTTTCTCTTAGCGCATCGCAAAGATCAATTCAGCTATGCTACAGAGCATTGTCTTACCAATAGCGCACATTCCCTGTATCAAGATGGATAAAGTTGGAGTTGGGATAATATCCAACGCCACCTACTTTTAACGATAAAGCCGCTTTTCTCAAATCAGCGAGGGAAAATTCAGGTAATCGAATGTCGATTGCCCTACCTTGCATATGCAGACTCTGCTTTGCTACGCCATGATTTTGCAAGGCAAGCATTTTGTTGGTTTCGGGTGAGCGATAGCCAGAAATAACTTGGAATTCTTTCCTTGCACCCATTCGACTATACAGAAATTGTAATATGTCGAGTAATCGAAGATCAATTATATGCGTTTTCCCGGTACGATGATCGCGCAGTATTTTTTCAATATCTCTTAGTGAGCTGGAAATATAACGGCCTTTTTCCCAGTAAACAGATTTTACTCTTTCGCCTGTATGCAAATTAAGCAACGCCAATTGTTTAACTGTTGTTTTTGGCTTACTGGCATAGGCTGCTGCTGGTAACGCTAGCAACGTGCAGGCGCTTAACCCTGTTTTAATAAAAAAGCGCCGACTAACATCCAGTTCTGTTAGTTGATTATTATCATTATTAGCTCCCTGTAAAAACACTGCGAGTCCTCCCATAAGATATCAAGATTTTATTTAGAAAAGATATTATTGCTTACCAGCGAACATGCTCTAGAATTCGCTTATCACGCCCATAAGTATCTGATGCGAAATAAATATTGTTTGAGTTGTCAACCCATGTCGTGAGATAGATTAAATAGATGGGTAAGCGTTTGGGTAAATTAACTGTAATTGTTTTACCGCTTTTTATTTTGTCAACGATATCAGTCACTGCATTGGGTTCATTCAAAACAAACCCAGCTAATTGCAATGGCTTTTCTAAGCGGATACAGCCCGAACTAAACATTCGAACATCTTTCTGAAACAATTGTTTAGAAGGGGTATCATGTAGGTATATGTTGAAAGGGTTCGGAAACATAAATTTTATAGTGCCTAACGCATTTTTCTCTCCTGGATCTTGCCTTAACACATAAGGAAAATTTTTGCCTGCTGCATGCCAGTTAATCAAATCTGGATTAACTGCTTCGGAATGACCATCATGGTTTACATAAACTCTTATTCTTTGTGAAGTAAAAAAATTAGGATTATTTTGTTGTTTAGGTAGTAAATCTTTACGCGCAATACTGTTTGGAACATTCCAGTATGGATTCAGGATAAGGTGAGAAATGAGGCTATTAAAACTGGGCGTTGAACGATAATCGCGTCCTACGATAATACGCATATCTAAAACATGCTTCTCATCCTCAATAGCAGCCAGACGAAATCCAGCAACATTGACCAATAAGTAACGATCACCTAATTCTCTTGGCAGCCATCGCAAACGTTCCATATTGATACGTAATTGTCTGATTTTCTGCTCAGGTGTTTTATTTAGTGCTGCCCGTGTATTAGGTCCGATAACCCCATCAGCATTCAGTCCATGCTGCTCTTGAAATACTTTGATCGCGTTTACCAATTCCTCATCATATTTTTCGCTTTTACTCGGAGCGATATCATAGTCAGGATTGCCGAGCATGGCAAAAGCTTGCGCGATTCGGGAGCGAAGCAGTGGAATAATCGAGTGATTCATATTGGGTCGAATCAGGGGTGCTTCCGGAATAATGGTCCAATTAATGCCGCGTGCTACCAGCTCACGATATTTGGCTAAAGCCTGTTTCATCAGCTGATAGCCCTTGGATTTAGGAGGTAAATCTTCTAGAGATGATTTTAAATTTCCAGAAGCAATAGCGTTCTGCAAGTAAGCTGCTGGATCGAATATCTGCTGTTGAATATGCCAATCAGGGTCAACTTCTGAGGCTATCAGACGACCCTTGCGTAAATCTCTAGCGAGCATCAAGATTGCTTGAGTAGTGCGTAACTCGAGCTCAAGTAGAATAGAGTCCTCGTTACTTTGTTTACGTAAGTGTAATAATTGTTCAAGCTTATAATCTTTGCTATCCAGGCCTTCCTGTTCGGCAGTTGCAATGAATGCTATTGCTATATCAAATCCGGGTGATAGATTGTCAGCCTGTACCCAAGCGGGATGATAATCGCGCATTGCATAAAAGTGTTTTAAAATAGCTACATCAATTTTGCTCGATGCAGTAGGAAGCTTATCAAGCTGATTGCGCAATGCTTGAGCATTAATTGAAGTGACATCCTTAGCAGTTGCGGGAAGTAAGCAAAATATTCCAATAATAAAAAAGACTGCTTGAAGTGCTCGAATTTTAGTAATCGGGGTATTTTTAATGTGGAAATAGAAAAACCTCGTACTACCTTCTAATAGACTACTCATGCAATATCGATAAAACTTAAACCAATTTATAGTAACTTGGCTTTTTACCATATATCGGCCAAAATTACTAAGAGAGAACTGATATATTTTGAGCTTATTTAGAAGATTTATAAAAATGGAGGTGTAAATCACTATCATTACCAACAATAGATTAAAGCGTCATAACTTGATCATTGACCCTAATGATGCTGTCACGTAAAGTTAAACATATTAAGTATAAGATAAATAAACTGATATAGATAAAAGAAAGGATATTCAGAAAATCATGGATATTAAAAAATGGACTGATGAAGAGCTTTCTTCAACACGCGATAAGCTCGATGTATGGTGCCTCAAGCATGCCACCTCAAGCTGGGGGAATCGCATGGGGCTATTGACTGCAGTGCTCGGAGCCATAGCAATTTCAACCGGTGTGGTATTTATTTTCTTTGATGGTATTACTGCGATGAGTATTGTCTTGATCATACTTGGCGTAGTCACCTGCTACAGCTGGTACAAGAGTGAGAAGCAGCGCAAAACCAATATGGATTTCCTTGAGGAACTTAAGGTAGAAATCGCGCGTAGGGCTAAACGTAAAGAAGAGAAGTCAACAAGTTAAGCTTATTTACTCCAGATTTTTTGCATGATGTTAGCGGTAATTTTTGAAATTACTTAAGCAGAGAGTTACTGAGAAAAAAGTATCTGTTAATTCTGTTTTAACGGTTTGCAAAGAAAAAATTGTTTACTTTAATGTATTTATTCAGTCTGTCTGAAGGCAGGGTGGTTAGGTAAGAATGCACGTCTATTTTATGAGGGGGATCAACGGCTCTGTTGTACGGTTATCTACTTAATCAATGGGCAAATTGTTCCTTTTCCAAAGCATCCCTGATCTCTGCCAATTCTTTGCGATGAGCTTCAGTAGCAATGGGATAGCTAATCTGGAGCATTTTCATTGTATTCCTGATAATTTTGGATACGAGCAATTGGGCATTGCGTTTGTCGTCTGCTGGTATGATATACCAGGGTGAATGCTCGCTACTGGTAGCACCCAGGCATTCAGCATAGGCTATTTGAAAAGAATCCCAGTGTTGACGGGCTTCCATATCAGCACGGCTGATTTTCCAGTTCTTTTTTGGCTCGTCAATGCGTGCAAGCAAGCGTTGTCGTTGTTCTTCTTTTGATAAATGAAGAAAAAATTTGACAATGCGAATCCCATTGCGATGTAAGTAGCTTTCTAGGTTGATAATATCCTGGAAACGTTCCTGCCAGATTTTTGCTGGGTCGAGAAACTCCATGGGTAAATGTTGCTGCGCCAATAACCCTGGCATGACGCGAACTGCGGTTACTTCTTCGTAATAAGACCGATCGAAAATACCGATACGCCCTCTTTCAGGGAGGCGATTGTTGCTTCGCCATAGAAAATCATGATCAAGATCCTCAGCAGTGGGTTGCTGAAAACTGAATATCTGACATCCTTGTGGATTGATACCAGTCATCACATGTTTGATGATGCTTCCTTTGCCTGCTGAATCCATGCCCTGAAAAATGAGTAACATGGCATAGCGATTGTGCGCATAAAGCATATCCTGGAGAGTACCCAGTTCTTCATGTAATTCATTTAAAAGTTCCTGGTGATGTTTTTTGGATGAATAGAGTGGCTTAATTCTGGTTGGCCACTCGGATAAATTTACCTGTGTGTCGGGATCAATCTTGAAGTTGGCAAGTTCTAAATTAAGCTCCATGTTAATTCCTTATAACAAATCCATCATTCTGAGGCTGCTTCTGGAGGTTATTTTATCAATCGAATTGAGGCAATCAGATATTGCATCTGATTATTAAGATTACGACTAGCATCTCCTCATTTTGTTGATTTTCAGGCGTGTTGATGGGAAAGAGTTAATCTTGCATACATTTCCTTTCTGATCATTGTAAACAAACAGTTCTTTCGCATGGATACCTTTTTATTTTTTCAGTAGTTAACTTCATATTTAAACTCATGATCAAGTTAAGGTTTGCTTTAAAAAATTTTTGCTGAGTCATGCAGAGCGATCTTATTTAACAAAAACAAGCTGCTAAAAAAAGCAGAAATAAAAAGACAGAAGTAAAACGTTTGACAGCTCCTGCTTCATTCATTTCTATTATTGCTAGCCTCTCTATAGTATATTGACGTATACCCTATAGGGGTATACGATAAGCTCATTTCTGCAATAAAAAGTAAGGAGGGTCAAGGTGAGTACGCTTACACATAAACACATTGAGCTGCCGATAGAAGGGATGACTTGTGCGGCTTGTGCGGCGCGAATTGAAAAGAATCTCAACAAATTACCGGGTGTGCATGCGGCAGTAAATTTTGCCAGCGAGAAAGCGATAATAGAGTTTGATGATGCCGCAACGCATGCTGAAGATCTGATTCACTCGATTGAGAAAGCTGGCTTTCATGTTATTCCTCCGACAATACAACTGCGGATCAGCGGCATGACGTGCGCGGCATGCAGTGGGCGCATTGAACAAGCGTTGAATAAAATTCCTGGTGTTACAGCCACCGTTAATCTAGCGACAGAAGTTGCTCATGTCAGCTTCAATCCGGCTGCGGCAACGGTGGATGATTTGATTGCGGCTGTTGTCAAGGCAGGCTATGGTGCGAGTGAGATCAGTGAAGCAAGTCGCAATGAAGAGAAAGTCAGGCGACTGGCAGCTTATCAGGCGGAGCTTCGTACCTTCTGGTTATCCGCTGCACTTACCTTACCATTTATGCTGCAAATGGGTGTTATGTTGACGGGAGACCATGCTGATCTGCTGCCACGCTGGCTGCAGTGGTTATTGGCAACACCTGTGCAGTTCTGGGTGGGGAGACGTTTCTACGTTGGCGCCTGGCATGCCTTACGGGGCGGTGGAGCCAATATGGATGTGTTGATCGCATTGGGCACCAGCATGGCTTATTTCTTCAGTGTAGCCGTTACCCTTTTCGCACTGGATCAGCACGTTTATTTCGAGGCAAGTGTCGCCATCATTACGCTGGTATTGTTAGGTAAGTTGATGGAGGTTCGCGCAAAAAGCAGAACTTCTGCCGCCATTGAAGAATTGATTAAGCTGCAACCCAAAATCGCCCGGGTTGAGCGTGAGGGTGAAATTATCGAAGTCGATGTCGATACCCTTAAAGTAGGCGATGTTTTTATTGTGCGGCCCGGCGAGAATTTGCCTATAGATGGGGTTGTGATCGAAGGTACATCCAGTGTGAACGAAGCGATGCTGACAGGAGAGAGTCTGCCGGTAACTAAACAGGTCGGTGCCAAAGTATTTGCAGCCACTCAAAATCAACAAGGGTTACTGAAGTGCCGTGCCACTAGCGTGGGGGCGCATACGCAGCTTGCCGCCATTATTCGCCTAGTAGAGGAAGCACAGGGTTCCAAGGCGCCGATCCAGCGTATGGCTGACACCATTTCAGGAATATTTGTGCCGGTAGTCGTGGTCATCAGTATCCTGACCCTGGTATTAACGTGGTGGTTGATGGGGAATTTCGTATTGTCGCTGATCAATGCGGTTGCAGTGCTGGTCATTGCATGTCCATGCGCACTGGGATTAGCGACGCCCACAGCCATTATAGTGGGTACTGGGCGCGGTGCTCAAGTGGGTGTGCTCGTGAAAAATGCTGCCGCGCTTGAGCATGCTGAAAAAATTCAGGTTTTGATTGTAGACAAGACAGGCACCCTTACGGAAGGGAGGCCTGTTGTTACTGATGTCGTTCCGGCAGGCCCAGTTACAGAACAAGCATTGTTACAGATAGCTGCTACCCTGGAACAAGGGTCAGAGCATCCACTCGCAAAAGCCGTGCTCGAGTACACAGCTAGCATGGCTATCCAGCCTCAGGCGATGAGTAATTTTACAGCGGTAACTGGAAGTGGCGTTATGGCTCGTATCAGTGACGCTGAATATTTACTGGGCTCGCCAAAATTTCTACAAGCGTATGGCGCAACCCTTGACCAATCTCGCTTGGCAGCACTTCAGGCTGAAGGCAAGACTGTGATTGGAGTAACTGTGCATTCAGACGGGGTGTGGCAGGTACTCGGTTATCTCGCCATCGCTGACCGGTTACGGCGTACTTCCGCGCAGGCCGTCCAGCGATTGCAGGCAATGGGCATTCAAGTCATCATGTTGACTGGCGATAATGTGGCTACCGCAGCTGCCATTGCTAAACAAGCAGGTATTAACCACTATCGCGCCGAAGTCTTGCCCCAAGACAAAGCAGCCGAAGTGACCAAAATAATAGCAAGTGGACAATTCACCGCTATGGTAGGGGATGGCATTAACGATGCTCCTGCACTGGCTGCAGCTGACGTAAGTTTTGCCGTTGGCGCGGGATCTGATGTGGCGATCGAAGCAGCGGACATTACGCTGATGAATAATGATTTGATGAGCGTGGCCGATGCGATTTCACTTTCCCGTGCGACTTTGGGCAAAATTCGCCAAAACCTGTTCTTTGCCTTTATCTACAATGTGCTCGGTATTCCATTGGCTGCCATTGGCATGCTTAGCCCGATTATCGCGGGAGCCGCCATGGCCATGAGTTCGGTGTCGGTCGTCAGTAACTCACTGCTGCTTAAGCGATGGCAGCCAGGTACCTAAATTAACTAATATAAAGAGGAGTCATTAGATGCAAACAACCATCATCAATATCAAAGGCATGACCTGTATGGGCTGTGTTAGAAGTATTAAAAATGTGCTGGAAAAGATTCCGGGAGTGAGTGGCGCGGAAGTCTCACTGGAGGATGCTCAGGTTACCATCGAGTACGACGCAGCTATCACCGGTATCGATCAGTTTAAACAAGCAATCGAGGAAGCAGGTTTTGAAACCATTATCTAATAACAAAAAAGAGTTATGCCACGTGCCCGATCACGTGATACAACCCAATAAGGAGGCGTTAATAAAACGCCTTAACCGCATTGAAGGTCAGGTGCGCGGTGTAGCCAAAATGATTACGGAGGATCGCTATTGTGTCGATATCCTGAATCAGGTTTCAGCCCTACAGTCTGCCCTGGATGCGGTGGCCATGCAATTACTTGAAAACCATACGCATGGTTGTATGCAGTCGGCCATTCAGTCTGGTAACGGTGATGCTGCTATTGATGAACTTATGGCTGTGGTGCGGAAGTTTGCACGATAAGAAGATTGTAAATTTTGTTATTTGTTGGGAATTTGTGCTGTCGGGCGCCCAAAGTAATATCCCTGTGCGAGGTCGATGCCCATGCTTTTGATCATGCTCAATGTGGCAGCATCTTCAACAAATTCTGCTACTGTCATCTTTCCGAGTCCGTGTGCCACTTCTACCATAGCTTTAACGATAATCTGATTATCCCGATTCTTAGGGAGATCGCGAATAAATAAACCATCTATTTTTATTATTTCTACATCCAGATATTTCAGATAGCCAAAAGTGGCAAAACCGCTACCAAAATCATCCAGACAAACTTGGCAACCAGATTGTCGAATTGCTTCAATAAAGCGTTGGGCATCCTGGATGTCTGACACCGCCACAGTTTCGGTCAGCTCTATAATAAGGCGCCTGGGATCCACATCAAATTTGTTCAGCAGATTATGAATATAGTTTGGGATAGCCGGATCACCAAACGTGCGGCCTGAAATATTAATCGCTACCGGTGGCATAGTTGGATTCTGACTAAGTAACTCGATACTGCGTTTTATTACCCATTGGTCTATGTGAACGATTTGTCCGTTTTTCTCTGCGACTGGTATGAATTGATCCGGCATGATCAAATTATCGGATCCATTTGAGTTCCGCATCCTGATGAGGGATTCTAAATGCGTCAGGGTATTCCGGCTGGTTTCATATACACCTTGGAAATGAATTTCGAACAGCTCTTGATCAAGAGCTTGTTTTATCCGGTTGTGCCAAGTTATTCGGTTTAACGTGGCTTCAGAAGTATCATGGATAGGATCGTAGATGGCCCAGGTATTTTTACCTTGATTCTTGGCTTGATACATGGCGGCATCGGCATGAGCGATCAGGTTTTCAGCTGTTTCTCCATGTTCTGGGAAGATAGCTACACCTACACTGCTGGTGAAACGAATATTTGTATTGTGAAAACGCAAGGAAATAGATGAAGTGGTTGTTACGATACGGACAGGCAGTGCGCTGATATCATCTTTTGGTTGAATAAGACTTAGAATAGCAAATTCATCGCCTCCTAATCGTGCGAATATTTCAATATGGCGAACAATGCTGGAGATTTCTCTGGCAGCACGAACTAATACCATATCACCTGCCCGATGACCAAAAGTATCATTAATGTATTTGAAATCGTCCAAATCAAAATAGAGCAATGCAAATTTGCTTTGATTGCGTAAGGAAGTTGCGATTAAATTGTCTAACTCTTCCTGAAAACGATGTCGGTTGTATAAGCCTGTCAGCGGATCTCGCTCAGCAAGATAAATGAGTTGTTTGGCTGTTTGCCGCTCCTTGGTAATGTCTTCATAAATCCACAGTCGTCCTATAGATCGACCTTTAACATCGTTTACCGGGTAAGATAGCTGGGTAAGTATTCGTCCATCAGTGAGTTGAAGCTCAGACTGTTCGCTAACTTCATGGGTATCGAGAGCGTCACGTCTAAATTTTGCTGCATGGCTGGATTGTACAAAATACTTAGTAAATCGCTCAAACACAGTTTTGGTCGGTATATTCAATAAGTTTTCATGGGAGCTAATATCCCACATATGAAGAAAAGCTGGATTAAAATACTCGACTTTCTGTTCATCATCCTCAAACAGAATTCCGATATTCATGGCGGAGAGCAAAGCCCTCATACGGCTTTGCTCTCGCTCCGCCAACGTGCGGAGCTCACGTTGGTGCTTTTCAGAGATACGCAGTTCTTCTATAGCTGATTTTAGATTTTCTTCAGTTTGTCTTTGATTCGTGATATCAAACAGGACACCTTGAAATAATAATGGTTTACCCGCTGCATCTTTTAGTAAAATGGCATCATCCCGAACCCAGGCAATATTGCCATCCTTTTTAAAAATACGATATTCCAAATTGTAAGGCTCACCAGCCATAAAGCTGACTGACAAGCTAGCGATGATTTTTTCCCTGTCATCCGGATGAATTTGTTTTATCCGCATTTGTGGATCATCAAGACATTCTTGAACACTAAAGCCGATCTGTGATTCGATTTGTGGGCTAACATAAAGAGTATCTCCAGTAGAATTGATGTTGGCTATGTAAGTTACCGCTGGAATTTGTTCGATCAGTGTTCGATATTTTGACTCGGCATTCAAGCGATCAGTAATATCTCGCGCATACGCCAAGACACCAATTACTTCGCCATTGGCATCCCGCATTGGCAGTTTCCAAGTATCAAACCAGCGTAGCTGCCCATCTGCCAGCGTCGCAGGATCAGCAGGGTTATGTACTGTTTTACCGGCAATCGCTTCATCGTCATCCGTGTGAAACCCTCTGATTCCCTGAGCTGGATCACCATAACACAGATGCTCAGACCAGAAATCAGTATCCGGTTTACCTATCATCTCAGCTGGTTTAAGTCCTTGACTGCTGGCAAATGACTGATTTACCAATACAAAACGATACTGTTTATCTTTGACGAAAATCCAGTCTGGGGTTGCATCAATAACTGTTTGCAGTAATGTCTTTGCTTGCTTGACTACTTCTTCTGCAAATTTACGTTCGCTGATATCTTGAACCGTACCAAGCACTTCAATTGCTCTGCCACTACTATCAGATGTGATTTCAGCTTGCTCTTTAACCCATTTAATTTTTCCATTGGCGTTAATTTGGTGTTCGATATCGTAAGGCGCACCTTGCAAGGCTGCACGCCAGGCACAATCAACCCAATCCCGGTCTTCTGGTACCACACAGGCCAGAAAGTCCTCATAATTGAGGAGAGTACTATCTTTTACTCCAAAAATTTTGAAAGCTTCCTCAGACCAGGTGAGTACATTATTTTTCAGATTTAAATGCCAGCTACCCAGTTTGGCTAGGGACTGTGCACGGCGAAGTGCATCTTCGCTTTGGCGTAAAGCGAACTCCTTAGCTTTACGCTCACTGATATCAGTATGAGTACCCAACATGCGTAGCGGATGTCCTTGGTCGTCCCATTCGACCATCTTGCCCAGAGAAAGTATCCATTTCCAATCACCTTGCTGAGTGAGCTGGCGGAATTCCACCTGATAATCTTCGCGTAAGCCATTGAGGTAATCTTTGTAAATTTGAAAGGCTGACTCGCGATCTTCTGGATGAAGGCGATCGCGCCAATAGTTAATGGTTTCCTCAAAGGTTTTTGGATCATAACCCAGCATACGAGCATATTCAGGGCTGACAGTTGCTACTCCTGTTTGCACATTGAAGTCATAAAGACCCTGGTTAGATGCTGCCAGTGCCATACGCAGGCGCGATTCACTGTCACGCAAGCCTTGCTCTGCTTGGCGCCAGCTAGCCTGAATACCGATCATTATGTGCGAGATGAGCGCAACGGTTGCCACAAAGATACACAAGACTAACTGATCTAGCTGGGGATGGCCTTGAGAAAAAGGGCCGAGATTCTGTGAGGTCCCCCAGATGGCAAGCAAAGTAATTGCTGCAGATACAATAGAAATGCCTATGATATTGAAGCGTAACCCTGCCCAAATCAAGGGGGGAAATACCAAGAAGGCGAGCGATAACTTGAGGTGGCCCAGCGCCAGAGCATCACCGAATGCCAGCCAGGTTACGGCAATACAGCTACTTATGACCAGGAAGAATTCCAATCCGAGTCGAGGATGACGAAGGTCAGGATTTGCTTGATTGGCTGCCCAGGCTAGCAGTAGAGGGGAAAAAATCATTACCCCGATTATGTCTCCTAGCCACCATCCTAGCCAAGCGTCAAATACTAAGTCGCTTGATAGCAGGCCATTAAAATACAAAGAGAGCGTGCCACCCGTCGCGCTCAATAGCATCGAACCAGCAGTAATCAGAATAAAAATAACTACATTTCGACCTCGTCTAAAAATGTTTTGAGATCCTATGATTCTTTTCAGCATCAGCGCCCCGAATGTCGGAGCAAGAGTATTGCCTATAGCGATCTCAAGTGCAGTGGAGAAGATAGGTTCGCCCGTAGTTAAATTAACTAAGAGCGCACCGAGAAAAATGCCAATCCAGCATGAAGGTCCCCATACTAAGATAGCCGCTAGTGATATTCCGGTAGGTGGCCAGAACAAGGTAATGTTAGAACCAATGAAGGGCATGCTTAGTCCCAGCTTTCCGGCTATAAAATAAGCTGCCGTTAGGGCGATAACTCGCATCATGGGAAATTCAAGCGAGTTTAGTAAGTGCAATTTCATGCTGGATTTAATTGCAGTCAGGAAGGAAAGGAGGATAGATATTTATGAGATAGATTGATGCTACTTTCCAGGTAAACGCTAGCCATCCTTTGGTAACATATAGCTGGGCAAATTGCCTTTACTGGTTATCAGGAACATGCCATCTTTTTATTTTCTCTATTAATATCTGCTTGATGCTTCATTATATTATTTGAGTCTAATTTAATGTCATATAAATTTTTAGTGTAGTCATAGATGTGTTGTAACAAAATATGCAATGCCAGCTAAAATAACGCACTAAATATTTGTTGGTATTTAATATTTACTCAGATAATTAATGTAGATACGCCAATGGCGGTAAAGAAAGGAATATCTCATGTCAAATTTGTATCAAAAGAATTCACAGTCAATTGGGCGAACGCCGTTAATTCGTCTTAATCGGATTACTGATGGCGCAGTAGCGACTGTGCTAGCAAAGATTGAGGGGCGTAACCCAGCATATTCAGTCAAATGCCGAATTGGCGCTGCAATGGTCGATGATGCAGAGCGTCGAGGATTGCTCGGTCCTGGTAAGGAGTTAGTAGAACCTACGAGTGGAAATACCGGGATTGCCTTGGCATTTGTCGCTGCTGAACGAGGTATTCCATTGACCTTGACCATGCCGGAAACCATGAGTACCGAACGTCGCAAATTACTTGTTGCCTTTGGTGCCAAGCTGGTTTTGACAGAGGGTCAACGGGGAATGGGAGGCGCTATTGCAAAGGCCAATGAAATCGTTGCTTCTGATCCTGATCGCTTTGTGTTGTTACAACAATTTAAGAATCCTGCTAATCCAGCGATACACGAACAAACGACAGGTCCTGAGATCTGGCAGGATACCGATGGTGCGATTGATATTTTTGTTGCGGGAATAGGAACAGGCGGTACGATGACTGGCGTTTCCCGATATATAAAACACATCAAAGGTAAAGCGATTACATCTGTTGCTGTTGAACCGGTTGCCAGTCCCGTTATTACGCAGCAGCGGTCGGGTCAGCCTTTAACACCAGGGCCTCACAAGATTCAAGGAATTGGTGCTGGTTTTGTGCCGGATAACCTTGATCTTTCCCTGGTAGATGAAGTGGAACAAGTCAGTAATGAAGAGGCTGTTTTATATGCGCGCCGTCTTGCGCGGGAAGAAGGGGTACTTTCTGGTATTTCCTGTGGTGCCGCAGTTGCAGCAGCTATTCGGCATGCTAAGCGTCAAGAAAATGCAGGCAAAACGATCGTTGTCATTTTGCCGGACTCTGGTGAACGTTATTTGAGCAGTATACTCTTCGAAGGTATGTTTAATGAACAGGGGTTAAATATAGAGTGACTAACGTCAATAGAATCAGCGATCTCCAGTTAAGAAGTACTTACCTTGAGATTGATCATATCGTTGGAGAATTACGTGCCCTGCGGTTAGCATCGCTGGAAAATCGACAAAGGCATAGAAGGCCTCCTAAACTTCCTTCACGTAAAATTCTGGTTGGTGTTGCAGAGGGCTTGAGTGCGGCGATGTTTCCTAATCGCTTGGGTCCGGCCGATCTTGCAGATGAAGGAGTTGATCATTATGTTGGGCACACTCTGAATACTACTCTGCGTACGCTGCTGGTACAAATACAGCATGAATTACATTTTATCTCAGGTTTGGAAAACCCTAGTGACGAAGATCGTGAACGGGCAATAGATATCACGCAAGCATTCGCCAAGCGTTTACCTGTGATTCGCAGTTTACTGGAAAGCGACATTGTTGCAGCTTACGAAGGTGATCCAGCAGCGCACAGCGTTGATGAAGTATTGGTATGTTATCCGGGCATCTTGGCAATTACTTACTATCGGCTCGCGCATGAGTTGCACCGACTCGGTATGCCACTGATTGCACGCATGATTTCAGAAATAGCGCACTCACTGACTGGAGTAGAAATACATCCAGGTGCTCAGATTGGTGGCAGCTTTTTTATTGATCATGGCACGGGTGTAGTCATCGGAGAGACTGCCATTATAGGCCGCAATGTGCGGCTGTATCAGGCTGTTACTTTAGGTGCAAAACGATTTCAGGTAGATGAGTACGGGGCGTTGGTGAAAGGTATACCGCGGCATCCCATTGTCGAGGATGATGTTGTAATTTATGCGGGGGCTACTATCTTGGGGCGTATTACCATCGGACGTGGCTCAACAATAGGCGGGAACGTCTGGTTGACACGCAGCGTGCCAGCTGGCAGCCATATTACCCAAGCACAGATGCGTCATGAAATATTCGAAAGTGGAGCAGGGATATAGGATTATATTGAGGAACAGAGATGGCAAATAGCAAACTTTTTCTGACACTTGAGGACGCCAAAGAAATCGCTGCAGCTGCAGAAGCGGAGGCCAAGCGCAATAATTGGCCAGTAGTGATTGCTATTGTTGATGAAGGAGGTCATCTACTTTACTTGATGCGGTTGGATAATACGCAGTATGGCAGTATTGAAGTTGCTATACAAAAGGCCAGGTCAGCCATTGCTTTTCGGAGACCAACTAAAATACTGGAGGAGCAAGTCAATCAAGGGCATGTGCGCTACTTAAGTTTATCTGGAGCAATACCCATTGAAGGCGGGCTGCCTATTGTACTTGGTAATCAATTTGTGGGTGCGATCGGCGTGAGTGGCGTAAGATCTCATCAAGATGCACAAATTGCGCAAGCGGGAATCAATACACTTAATCCGGATTCTTTTTAATCTGTAATTTTGGACAGAAGGAGTAGTGTGTAGATAATTGATTGTTGGATAGCTATTTTCAATCAGATTGCGATAGGATTTTGGTTCGCATAATCTATTGTTGTATCTAAATTCTCTGACAATTAAACGATCTGGAAATGTAAAAGAAATGGTTTGCAAAAAGTTTTACTATGGAAGCACGCTATAATTGTAAAGTACTCATTAGCAAAGGGCGCGAGTATTATGGCCTGCAACTATTAGCAGTGATATAACTAGATCAGTAGTATCTAACGATGGCGTGGTGTTGTTCTCATTAAAAAACCTTTTTATAGAAAGCGTGCTGCAGGTTACTGCAGCTTTCTATATCCCCATTTTCACTTTCTTAACAATCGTACGCTATTCCTCGAAATAATACCCTAAACTTATCCGCGACCACGATGGCTTCAGTAGAAGCATGCTTAATACCACTTTAACTCGGATATTTTGCCAGTACCTGGAAGGCAGACGGTACAATTGGTTTTGCGTAAATTTATTCGGAAGCTTCAACGTTCATTTATCGATCAAATAAGCTAAACTAACTATCCGTCTTTTTGTAAATATTTGTTAAGTATGGATCTACTTACTCAAGGATTGTTGGGTGCCAGTCTTGCTCAGTCAAGTATGCGGCAAAATGAAACGCGTTTAGCTACAGGCGTTGGTTTTTTTGCTGGATTACTTGCAGATGCGGATATTCTGATTCAGTCAGCCAATGATCCTTTATTAACTGTGGAATTTCATCGCCATTTTACGCATTCCATCTTCTTTGTTCCGTTCGGTGGCTTGATTGCGGCGCTTATTCTGTGGCCATTTCTTCGGAAGCGGCTATCTTTTGGACGCCTATACTTGTTCTGCTTTTTGGGTTATAGCTTAAGCGGTGTGCTAGATGCGTTGACCAGCTACGGTACCCATTTATTCTGGCCAGTGAGCGAGGAACGGGTTGCGTTTAATATTGTTTCTGTCGTTGATCCCATTTTTACCTTGATATTGTTGATCGCAGTCATTTGCGCTTACAAGAAGAAGGCAGTCATGGCTGCAAAAATTGGCTTAATCATCGCAACTCTTTATCTTGTGTTTGGCTGGGTACAGTTGCAACGCGCAGAAGCAACTGCTGTAGCCCTGGTTGCTTCCAGAGGCCATGTCGCTGAGCAATTGTTGGTTAAACCGACTTTGGCCAATTTGGTATTGTGGCGTTCAATTTATGAAACAGAAGGAAAATTCTATGTCGATGCGATTCGGGTTGGCCTGTTTTCGCAACCTCGTATCTATCCAGGAGAATCCATCAAAAAATTCACGATCGATCAGTTTCTGGATCAACTGCCTAAGGATTCAACTTTAGTAAAGGATATTTCTCGTTTTACCGTTTTTTCTGCTGGTTTTGTTGCTATTCAGCCTGAGTATCCTGATCTTCTGGTTGACGTGCGTTACTCAAATTTACCCACGACCATTGCGCCGTTATGGGGGATAGAGATGAATCTACAGGACCCTGATCAACATGCACTGTATCGATTATTCAGAGACACTTCCAAAGAAACACGCCAAAAGTTTCTGGCTTACCTGATAGGCGAATCTATCGATTAATGAGATAGCTTATATCGACTATTTGCGATTATTCTCGCTTATCTTTTGAGATCAATTTGAAGGTACTTTTTCAGGAATGATCGCGCGTAATTCCTGAAACAGGGCGCGGAAGTTTTTAGGAGGCTTTCCTGTAAGTTTCTCTTTGGTAGTATTGCGAACGAGTACTCGCAAACGTTGTAAGTCAGCGTCGGGATATTGTTGTCCAAATTCAGTAAAAGCTGCCTCATCCGCTAGAAGACGCTCGCGCCATCGCTCCAGAAGATGTAACCATGCAGTATGGTGTAAGCTTGCATTTTGCCTCGCATTAATTTTCTCCTGAATGGGCGCTACGTCAATTTCTCGCATCAGCTTGCCAATATATTGGAGCTGGCGCCGACGTGCTTCATGCTTGGTGATACGTTTAGCCTCAAAGAGGGCGTCCCTGAGTATTTCTGGTAAATCAAGCTCAGCTATTTGTTGGGGATCAAGCGCAACCAACTGCTCGCCGATATCCTGCAATGCGTGCATGGCACGTTTGCGGCGTGTCTTGCTGAGCGGAGATTCCTCTTCAGAATCATGTTTTAGGTTATTTTGCATGGCTAGCTATGTAATGCAATAACGAGAAGCTGTTATCATATCGCTCTTTGAGTACTAATCTTATTAAATTTACCTTAAAACGATTATATTGACTTCATTGTGAGTTGATTTTCATAAAGTTAATTATATGAATAATGATATCTCGTCATCTCAACATTTTTCTTATCCCTTTGGAGTACTTCAGCAGATTGCACGCGATATTCTGGACCACGCCCAGAAAGGGGGTGCCAGTGCATGTGAAGCCAATGTATCTGATGGTTGTGGTTTGAATGTCACAGTTCGACAAAGTACTGTGGAAACTATTGAGCACACGCGAGACAAGGGATTGTCTGTGACAGTATACATTGGTCAAAATCGTGGTCATGCAAGTACCTCAGATTTCTCCCCAAAAGCCATCGGTGATACGGTAGCGGCTGCACTTTCTATTGCACGACATACCGCTGCAGATGATTGTGCAGGACTGGCTGATGCGAAGTTGCTGGCAACTTCGTTTCCTGATCTCGATTTGTATCATCCGTGGGGGTTGTCAGTCGAACAAGCAATTGAGCTTGCGCAAGGTTGCGAAACAGCGGCATTTGCAATCGATAAGCGCATTACCAACTCGGAAGGAGCAACTGTTTCGATTAATACTTCTCAGTTCGTATACGCGAATAGTTATGGTTTCATGGGAGGATATCCTCTTTCGCGACACAGTATTAGCTGTGCAGTAATTGCAACAGAGCATGATGCTATGCAGCGCGATTACTGGTATACCGTGGCGCGTGATGCAGCTGATCTAGAATCCCTCAATGATGTGGGCAAAAAAGCGGGAAAGCGTGCTGTGGCTCGTTTGGGTGCGAAAAAAATTGCTACCTGTGAAGTACCCGTATTATTTGAGGCATCGATTGCCTCGAGTCTGATCGGGCATTTTATTCAAGCTGTTAGCGGAGCCAGCCTTTACCGTAAATCATCATTCTTGCTGGATAGTTTGGGGAAACAAGTATTCTCGCCAGATATTCGAATACGTGAATTGCCTCATATTAAGAAGGGGCTAGCAAGCTGTGCGTTTGATGATGAAGGCGTAGCGACGCATGAACGAAACGTGGTTGAGAACGGGATTGTGCAAGGGTATTTTCTCGGTAGCTACTCGGCACGTAAGCTTGGTTTGTGTACGACCGGTAATGCAGGAGGCAATCATAATCTGATTGTGGAAAATTCCACATCCCTGTCGTTTCCTGATTTGCTAAAAAAAATGAACAAAGGGTTGTTAGTAACAGAATTACTCGGCCAGGGTGTGAATGGAGTAACAGGAGATTATTCACGAGGTGCTACCGGTTTCTGGGTAGAAAATGGTGAGCTATGTTATCCAGTTGAGGAAATTACTATCGCTGGCAATTTAAAAGAAATGCTGCGTGGAATAGTCGGGGTGGGGAGCGATAGGATAGTTCGTGGCTCCAAGCAATGTGGGTCGCTGCTGATAGAGCGTATGACAGTTGCCGGGCATTAAATGGAATTGCAGAAGATAACTGGAGTTTGTGAAGAGATTTGCTGCATGCTTAGATTGTACCATTAAATATTCAAGTCTCTTTTTGATACATCCATTTGATTTTGCGAATATTTTATTCGCGTAGGGTAACGCTCTTATCGGCGAGAACTCTGGACATAAATGGTGGAATGGTCTTCTTTATCCTTCTTAATTATTGGCATTGATCGTTATTTTTCCAGGGATCAGCTTATTTATCTGATGAAATGAGTTATTTCTTTTTTAAATAAAATAAAAATTCACCGCTTGTTTCAGCTGAAGATAATAGTTGGTTACCCGTTTGTTCGGCAAAGACTTGAAAATCAATGATAGAAGCAGGATCAGTAGCGACAATTTTCAGTATTTGTCCGTGAGTCATATCTGTTAGAGATTTTTTGGTACGTAGTATGGGTAATGGACAGACTAGTCCACGTACATCGAGTTCCTTGTCAAAATTCATACTTCTCCTTTTTTATAAGCAATTTTACTTAATTTTACCGGGTATGGCATAAGGTACCAAATAGCCTGATTTCAGATTGTTGAAACCTCCAGCCGAAGATAAGTTACGATAATGCATTTTTTAATAATTTTATTATATGCCAGTTAATATTCCTCCCTTGTTACCTCAACAATTGTTACCGATTCAGGGCGTATCTCTGGGTATTACTGAAGCAGGAATCAAACGACCTGATCGGAAAGATCTCTTAGTTATTGCGCTTGATGAAAATGTAAAAGTAGCGGGTGTTTTTACCAAGAACCGCTTTTGTGCTGCACCAGTCGTAGTGGCGAAGGCACATCTCTCTGTAGCCAGCTCAATTCGTGCATTGGTTATTAATACCGGTAACGCTAACGCTGGTACGGGAGAAGAAGGTATTACCCATGCACGGGCGACTTGTGCTGCGCTGGCTAAGTTGCTTGGCTGCCAGCCCCAGCAAATATTACCGTTTTCCACAGGCGTCATTATGGAGCCATTACCAGTTGACAGAATTATTGAGGGTTTGCCTCGAGCAGTGAGCGACCTTAAATGTGATAACTGGTTTGCTGCCGCACAAGCGATTATGACGACCGATATTGTTCCCAAAGGCGTTTCCAGTCAGATTCAAATCCATGGCACAACAATCACGATAACGGGCATTGCCAAGGGATCGGGCATGATTCATCCGAATATGGCAACCATGTTGGGATATATCGCAACAGATGCCAAGATATCTCAATCGTTGTTACAGGAGATGGTGCGCCATGTTGCGGATCATTCTTTTAACCGTATTACGGTAGATGGTGATACCTCCACCAATGATGCTTTGCTATTGATAGCAACTGGCAAGGCAAATCACTCGCAGAGTATTGATCGGGAAAGCCCGGAGTTTAGCTTACTGCAAAATGCAATTACGGAGGTGGCTGTGAAGTTGGCCCAAATGATTGTACGAGATGGGGAAGGTGCGACTAAATTTATTACGGTGCAGGTGGAAAAAGGAAGCACGCTGGAAGAATGCTCTCAAGTCGCTTATGCAATTGCTCATTCGCCATTAGTCAAGACGGCTTTCTTTGCATCTGATCCTAATCTAGGGAGGATACTTGCTGCGATTGGTTATGCTGGCATAGACGATCTCGATGTCAACAATATTCAGCTTTACCTGAATGAAGTTTTGGTTGCAGAACATGGTGGCAGAGCCAAAAGCTATTGTGAGGAGGATGGTCAGCATGTGATGAAGCAATCTGAAATCACAGTGCGAGTGGTATTAAATCGTGGCGTAGCTGCAACTAATATATGGACGTGTGATTTTTCTTACGACTATGTGAAAATCAATGCAGATTATCGGAGTTGATTTGTTATGAATGAGCTTGATTTATTCTACGAACGGTTAGATGAACTGCTTGCCCGTATCGAAAACGTGCTTCCTGCTAAGCAGCGAGATGCCGATCTTGATTCTGCGATAGCATTCCGATGGCGCAAGCAAGCAAATGCTGGATATCTTCAGCCAGTTAACCATCCTCATAACATCGTACTTGATGCATTACATGGCATTGATGAACAAAAGCAGCTGATCGATCAAAATACGTATCAGTTTGTCCTGGGCTACCCCGCTAATAACGTTTTATTGACTGGATCACGAGGTACCGGAAAATCTTCTTTGGTGAAAGCGTTGTTGAACAAATACGCAAACAAGGGGTTGCGGCTAATCGAAGTAGAAAAACATGATCTCATTGATTTGCATGATATTGTTGAGCGAGTTTTTCAGCGACCAGAGCGTTTTATTTTGTACTGCGATGATTTGTCATTTGAAAGCGATGAACCAGGTTATAAAGCACTAAAAGTTGTTTTGGATGGCTCAATTGAGATGGCATCTGATAATGTGCTTGTTTATGCGACTTCCAATCGTCGACACCTGATGCCTGAGGCTATGCGGGATAATCTTGAGACGCGCCATCTCGACGGAGATATTCACCCCAATGAGACTATTGAGGAAAAAATTTCATTGTCAGAGCGTTTTGGCATATGGCTTTCGTTTTATCCTTTTGATCAAGCACAATACTTGGAGATTGTTCGTTACTGGCTTGCTTTTTACGGTATCAGAAAAATGACTGCGCTGGCACGGGAAGAGGCGCTGCGATGGGCGCTTACGCGTGGCTCGCGAAGTGGACGAGTAGCTTGGCAATTTGCACGAGATTGGACTGGCAAATATAAGCTTCATCGTCTTTCTCAAAACAACTCGTTGTAATTTGTAGGCAAGCAATTTCATGGCTCAATTTATTCCATTTGTTGAAGTGGCTGCGGCAGTCATCATTCGACCAAATGGTCATTTTCTGCTAACAAGCAGACCGGAAGGAAAGCCTTATGCTGGTTATTGGGAATTTCCTGGTGGGAAAATTGAAGCGGGTGAATCTGCCTTGCAAGCACTTGGCCGGGAGTTGCAAGAAGAGCTCGGCATCCAGATCAAGCAAGCTTATCCTTGGATTACACGGGTATTTACTTATGCGCATGCAACGGTTCGTTTGCATTTTTACCGAGTGGTTGATTGGTATGGAGAACCATTCGGACGCGAAAGTCAGCTGTTATCCTGGCAAACGGTCGATAACCTGTCAGTCACACCTTTGTTGCCGGCTAACTTTCCGGTGATGCGTGGACTTGCTTTACCACCCATTTATGCGATTACCAATGCATCAGAGTTAGGTGAAGAAGCTATGCTACATAAGCTTGAGCATGCTTTGCAGCAGGGCTTGAAGTTTTTGCAGATTCGTGAAAAATCGCTGGCAAGTGATAGGTTTTGCTGGTTAGCAAGCGAAATTATCAGGCGCGCGCATACCTTCGGGGCTAAGGTAGTCATCAATAGCGATATTTTGCTATCTCGGGAATTGGGTGCGGATGGTGTGCATTTAACTTCTGCACAGTTAATGTCGCTATCTAGCCGCCCTGATGTAAATTGGTGTGGAGCTTCTTGTCATAATGCTGAGGAACTTTATCAGGCGGAGCGCATCGGGGTAGATTTTGTGGTATTAGGACCCGTATTACCAACTGTAAGCCATCCCGGATTAACTACATTAGGTTGGCAAAAATTTTCTTCATTGATACGCGATTATTCTTTACCTGTCTATGCGCTCGGTGGCTTAGTTCAGACGGATTTGGCTATTGCCCTGCAACAGGGGGGGCATGGCATTGCCATGCTGCGAAATGTTTGGGCAGCAAATGAACGTCATAATTTGAGCTTATTCGCGACTACAAAAATGCAGAATTAACTAAAGGTATCTGATTTGTTGTTGAGAGTCACATGCTCCTCTTCCTGTTCAGCCTCTGATATACGATAAGATTCTGTTGCCCATTGCGCTAGATCATGCATTTTGCAACGCTCAGAGCAGAAAGGGCGATAACGGTTTGTTGTACTCCAAGTTATAGTTTCACCGCATTGAGGGCAATTAACAATAGTTTGTTTCATTACTTTAGATAGCTATAAATTACAGTAAGTTAACTCAAAATCAATATCTTCCTCGTAGACACCCATTTTCTGATCTGATCCAAACGGGATAAAACGGATATTAAGTGCATATTTATTAGCACTGATTTCAGGAACGCACGGAAGTTCCTTATCGATTTTCAGACGCAGCAGATGTGCTAAATGACTAGAATCAGTCTGTTGAAATAAACCTTGGTATGCCGTATGGCGAAAAGTTCTTCCGCTGTTTCTCAGCAACTTTAATACGATATTAGAACTGCTGCGTATAGGTAATAATGGAGTGATCCATTCATTAAAATCATGATGACGCACTTCTGACGCTATACTTAGCCAATAATGATAGGACGGTAAATCAAATTCACATGCTCCGCCTGGAATGCTCAGGCGTTGTTTGATGCTCATTAACCATTCATTATCACGTAAATGTCCACCTATTCGGCCAGGGATATTAAGTAAATCTTTGAATGTGACTTTAATGTCATTGAGCACGCGGTTTAATGCTTCTTCAGAGATTTCCGGGTTCTTGCGTAAACCTTCCAGCATGCTTCTTTGTCGTTCCAACTCTTGCAGCAAATCCGATTTAATATCAGCACGCCCGGTTACATCAAGAATCTCAAATAACGCGACAAGTGCAGCATGATGTTGAATAGATGTGTCGCATGCTAAAAAGAAATCAACTTTATTAAATAGATCTTCAAGTCGCAACAAAGTGCGAATGCGTTCATTGAGGGGGTGTTCGTAGCAAATCACGGTAGTTATGATACGTAAAGTAATAATAACATAATAGAATCATACGCTATGAGATATCATTTCTGTATGAAAGTTTGATTCTTAAGCTAAAACCAATAAGGTTAGCTAAGCAGGTTTGTTCAATTTGTCTCTTGATAAGGCAAGATATTTTAGATGGAGCATTTCAACTTGCTTATGCAGATGATCAAGGTCCTGGTCATTGACAATGATATCATCAGCTTGCTCTAGGCGTTCTTTTCGTGAAGCTTGTGTTGCCATGATAGCGTGTACTTCTCGTTCGTCTAGTTTGCTGCGTGCAATTGTACGTGAGATCTGCGATTGTTCAGTACAATCGATTACCAAAATTCGATGGACTAGTTTTTGAAAGACCTCTGATTCCAACAGTAATGGTACAACAATGATGATATAAGCAGAAGTCGTTAAGCTAACGCGACGTACCACTTCATGATAGATAAGCGGATGCAGGATGGCTTCAAGTTTATCCTTGAAAATTTGATCTGAAAACACCAGTTCACGCATTTTGTTCCGATCTAGAGAACCATTTTTAGTAGTAAAGTTTGCACCAAATGCCTTTTTAATGATGTCCATTGCTTTGCCTTCTGGCAGCGTTAATTCGTGTGCAATTTCATCCGTATCGATAATGTCAATACCATGCACAGCAAAGAACTTTGTAGCAGTAGATTTACCGCAACCTATTCCTCCAGTTAAGCCAATAATCAAAGGCATGTATTAGAATAAGCCAAGATAAGCGTGGTTGATCTTATTCCCCCAGAATAAGGCGATCAGACCTCCTCCAGCAAGATAGGGGCCAAATGGAATTGTGGTGTTTCTCTGATGTTTCTTAATAATTATCAATATGATACCTATTATTCCTCCCACAAATGAGGAAAACAGAATAACTAATGGTAACATCTGCCAGCCTAGCCATGCACCAATTGCAGCGAGTAACTTGAAATCACCGTAACCCATCCCTTCTTTTCCAGTAGTGAGTTTGAAACTCCAATAAATGGTCCACAGAATAAGGTAGCCGGCAACTGAGCCTATGATAGCTGATCGAATATCAATGAAACCGTTATCCAGATTAAATAAAAGTCCGATCCAGAGTAAAGGTAATGTAATAGCATCTGGCAATAATTGCCTATCAAAATCTATGAAAGTAAGTGCAATCATTGCCCAAATAAAAAGCAAGGCGGCAAGGGCAGTCAAGCTAAATCCGAAGTGCCATGCAGTAAAACCGCTCATAATACCTGTCAACCCTTCGACAATCGGGTAGCGAAGGGAAATACGCGTATGGCATTGTGAGCAATATCCTCGTAGGAATAAGTAACTGATTATAGGAATATTTTCGAGTACGGCAATTCTATGTCCACACTGAGGGCAAGTAGAGCGAGGTGTTGCAAGATTGAATACCGGTAAATTATGAATATTTTCTCCACGTAATTCAGCACATTGTTGGTGCCATGCATGTTCCATCATTCTGGGAAGTCGATGAATGATTACATTCAAAAAACTACCTACCATTACTCCAATAATGGTGCTAAAAGCAATGAAAATTGTCGATGTATTCTGAAAAGACTCGATTAATGTCATGTATTATTTAACAGATTGGTTATAAACAGGAATTAGCCAACAACTTGGCCCATTTTGAAGATAGGTAAGTACATTGCGACAACCATGCCCCCGATGAGTGTGCCAAGAACTACCATGATAATTGGTTCCATTAGGCTTGATAGCGCTTCCACCGCATTATCCACCTCTGCTTCAAAAAAATCTGCGATCTTACTTAACATGGAATCCAGCGAACCAGATTCTTCTCCAATGGCTACCATTTGTAGAACCATGTTAGAAAACACATTTGTCTGCGTCATCGCATCTACTAAACTACTCCCTGTACTCACTTCTATCTGAATTCTTTTAGTAGCATCAAAATAAACGTGATTCCCTGCAGCACCTGCAACTGAATCCATTGCTTCAACAAGTGGAACACCTGCAGCGAACATGGTGGAAAGCGTGCGAGACCAGCGTGCAACAGTCGCTTTTCTGATTACCTCTCCAAAAATGGGTAATCTCAATGCAAGCCGGTCCATAACACGTTGCATAGCAGCTGAACGTTTCCATACATAAAAGAAAGTATAAAGACTAAGCCCAATTCCGCCAAAAATGGCCCACCAGTAATCGACAAAGAAATCCGAAATGGCCATGACTATCAACGTCGCAGCTGGGAGATCAGCTCCAAAATTCTGAAATAATTCTTTGAAGGCAGGAATGACAAAAATCATAATAACTGCTGTAATGATAAAGGCAACTACTATAATTGATATGGGGTAGAATAGTGCAGATTTGATTTTTCCTTTAATCGCTTGAATTTTTTCCTTATAAGTAGCTAAACGATCTAACAACTCGTCAAGAATGCCAGCTGCTTCTCCTGCTGCAACAAGGTTACAAAACAAGGAATCAAAGTAGAGCGGGTATTTTCGAAAGGCATTTGCCAGACTATTCCCAGTTTCAATATCCATTTTTATATCCATCAATAACTTACCAACCGCCTGGTTACTATGCCCCTTACCTACGATATCGAAGGCTTGTAACAAGGGAACGCCAGATTTAATCATGGTGGCAAGTTGACGCGTAAACAAAGTAATGTCTTTATCCCTAATTGTTCCCTTCGATTTTGTTTTGGTAACTTTTGTGACCCGGATACCTTGACGGCGCAGAGTAGATGTGACAACGATAGCACCTGCTGCGCGCATTTCCCCTTTAACTACTTTGCCAGATCTGTCTTTACCTTCCCATGAGAAACTAATTTCTTTGACTTTCTTATCTGGACGTTCCACCACAGTCGACATACCAACTCCTTGTTATCCCAGTATTATTAATAATCCTAAATGTGGTTTTTTTAGGATAATGCCACAAAATTTTAAGATTGCTGAGTTTACTAATATTATTAAAAATAGCGTCAAAAATGATCGACGCCATCCTGGGATTTAACGGCAATCATCATCGATTTACTTAGATTCTATAAATGTTCGTTAGATTCATGCTGGATTGCCTTAGCGATACCGCTGGTAACAGTAGGGTAAAGTAATTTGATATGTAGTTCCCGTTTTATGCGAGTGTTTGTTAAACGGCGCGATTCATTCATGAATGACATCAAGCTAGGCGATATATATTTATTTGCTTGAAAGCGAGGAATTCTTGGTGGGCGTGGCAAACCGAAATGATCGGCCACCAGATCAAAATAATCGCCCATTTTTAAATGTGAATCATCACTCGCATGGTAGATTCTGCCTGATTTTCCATAATGAAGTGCTGCAGCAATAATACGAGCAAGATCATCTGCATGAATATGGTTGGTGAAACTGTCTTCATCTGTTGAAAGTACGGGTGTACCTTGTCGTAGGCGTGCAAGAGGCAGGCGATCAGCTGCATAAATTCCAGGTACACGAATAATGGAAACTTGCACATCGTTGCGTAACCCCCAATTTCTAATTTGTCTTTCTGCATCAACGCGTCGCCATGCACGCTCGTTAGTTGGATTGAGTGGATGGTTCTCGCTTACCCATTCGCCTTTACAATCACCATATACTCCACTGGTACTGATATAGATTAGCCGTTGTGGTAGTATTCTTCTTTTTGCTAAAGTCTGCCGAGTCAGAGCTGCTAACAGATGGGTAGTGCGTGAATCTTTTAAACCATAACTGGGCGGCGGAGCTAAATGGAGTATTGCGTGTGCCATTCCCGCAAGTTTATCGAGACTGTCTGGCTGATCAAGATCACCGAGTATGGGTGTAATTCTGTGGGTACGTAATTTGCAGAAATTTTCCGGTTTTCTACATAAACCTAGTAACTGGTAGCGTTTACGCAGTAACGGCGCCACTCGGAAGGCGATGTCACCACATCCTACAATCAAAAGCATTTTTTTCATTATTACTTATTTTATCAATAGTTTTTTCATTTACTCACGAGAAAATGTCGTATCAAATCATTATTAAGCCGAGTAATCATATTTTTACTGTAGAACCTCACGAAACGATACTTGAAGCTGCATTGCGGCAAGGGTACTCACTTCCTTACGGTTGCCGTAACGGCTCATGTGGGGCATGTAAGGGAAAAATTATGCAGGGTACTGTTGATTATGGCAGATATAATCAAGAAACGCTTACAGATACTGAAAAGCAGCATGGCTTAGCGTTGTTTTGCTGTGCTAAGCCATTATCTGATTTGATTATCGAATGCCGTGAAGTAGATGCTATTAAGGATATTAAAATCAGGATAATGCCAAGTCGCGTGCACAAGCTAGAACGCGTTGCACCTGATGTGATGATCATTTACTTGAAATTACCCACAAACGAGCGATTACAATTTCTTCCAGGTCAATATATCGATATTCTATTGAAAGATGGAAAGCGTCGTAGTTTTTCGTTGGCAAATGCACCCCATGATGACGAATTTTTGCAGATTCATGCACGTAAGTATCCTGGAGGCGTATTTTCGGAGCATGTTTTCTCGCATATGAAAGAGAGGGATATCCTTCGTTTCGAAGGTCCCCTCGGTTCTTTTACCCTGCGCAATAACTCTGTTGATATCCCTATTATTTTTCTTGCTAGCGGTACTGGTTTTGCTCCTGTAAAAAGCATACTCGAGCATATTTTTTATACTGAAAACATTTATAAGTACAACAGAAAAATGACGCTTTACTGGGGAGTGCGCACGAAGGCAGATCTTTATCTAGAGAAATTACCAAAAAAATGGGAACAGCAACATAAAAACTTTACTTTCATTCCAGTATTGTCGGATGCACTACCGACAGATAACTGGACGGGTAGGACTGGATTGGTGCATAGAGCAATTCTTGAGGATTTCGAGAATTTAGCAAACTACCAAGTATACGCTTGTGGCTCACCGCTTATGATTAAAGCAGCTTATCAAGATTTTACACAATTGAGAAATCTGCCGGCTGAAAATTTCTTCTCTGATATATTTTCACCATCGACAGGCAATCCTGTCGAATAAATTTATATATTCAATTTCTTTAATGTGAACCCTAATCCTTTGTGATAATGATCTGCAGCTAACTCAGGCTTATCTAGCTTTTCGAATAATTGCGCTAAGGCAAGATGAGCAGCACGGCTTGACTCAATCGACAAGCTTGCTTCAAGGTAATTCTGCGCTTTACCCCATAATTCACAGTAAGTACATAATTTTCCAAGTGTTAGTAATAATTCAGCATTGTTAGGATGCTTTCTTAGCCAGCCTTCCGCTCGCTGGATTTGCCAGCTTACACTGCCATCCAAGCATTTGGCATAAAGTGAGATCAGTTCGGCATCCAATTTATTATCAATGCTTTGTTCAATAATTTTTTGAGCAGTTGATACCTCATTCAATGCCATGTAAGCACGAGCAGCAGTTGCAGCTAATCTACTATCAAGTTTTTCTGCTGGAGATAAATTGTTCCAGTATTTATTAAGTAATTCTAAATTCAATGCATGTTTCTTAATATTCTCTAAATGAGCACGATGCTTAATTTGTTCAATTAATGTCTTATCTATGGGGTAGCGTTTTTCAAGAATATTCGTCAATTCTAGAACTGCATCCCAATTTTGGGCCATCTGCTGCGCTTTTAATTCCAATTGAAGGACAGCTGTACTTTGTAGCCCACCAATTGAATAAAGGGATCGTAAGGCATTTAAGACTTCTTCATGACGTCCCTCTTCAAGCAATAGTTCTGCTTGAGTTACAAGCCTTAGCGCTTTTTCTTGGGGAGCCTTTTGTTCCGAAATGTCTAGATAATGGTCGCGTTGTGAATAGTTTGCTTGATGATGGGCTGCACGTGCTGCAATAGCTGCGTTAATCGCGCTAATAACAGGAGGGCTTTTTAGTTTTAATACTGTTGCTGCAGCTTTCTCGGCTTTATCATATTGCTCCTCAAAAAACGCTTTCACAGCAGCAAGCATTGTTTCATTAATTTTTTTATGATGTAACTGTCTATTTAATCCTAATACTCTTGCTATCAGCCTGACTAACAAATAGAAAATAAAGAAAGCAATAATCAATGAAATGATAAAAATATTAATCGTCAGCTCAATCCTATAAGGTGGCACGATCATTAATACAGAACCGCTATCATGTTGAGCGGCGATCACAATAGCCACTGCTGTAGCAAATAGAGCTAACACCCAGAGCACCAATTTCATTTACTCTCCTCATTACGTTTAGGCTGATAAATGTGCACTATATCAAGACGTTCTGAAACATTTGATAGCGCCTTATCAATTGTATAATCATGTATTTGATCTAATTGATTAAGTAGATCGGTAACAGATTCTGCTTGTTTGTCATAATGGCGATTGACCAATTTTGTTGCAGTTTCCAGATTTGTCTGGAAGTTTGTTTGATCATAAGAAAGAAGGGAAAATTGCGCCAATAACAATTGTAGTTTTATCTTTTCTCGTAGAAGCTCACGTTGAGAAGGGGATAGCAATTCAATTTCTGGATTATCAATTTTCTGAATAATTATAAATTGCTGAAGATCTCTCCAAATATCATTAATGAGTTTATAGCAACGATTATCTTGTAATGCATGCTGTTCAAACGGAAGATTAACTTTTTTTAAATGAGCATCCATCGCTAAAGGTAATGCATCAATCTTTTCGAGCAAATTTGAGAGCTTCTCTAGCGCTTCTCGTTGCTCGGGAGAGGTAATCACTTCTGCATACAGTTTATTCAGTCTATTCAGTCGCTGCTGGGTTTCATGTATAGCAGCTTGCACTTCAGCGATAAGCTGGCGTGGTCTCTTACCTAGAAAGTCAACGTTAGTTAAATATCCAGCCATGGATCCCTGAATATCGATGATGTAGCCTCGCCTATCTGCCCATTGCCATGCCAAGAAAGCGATCGTTATAAAAATAACAAAAAATAGAATCGAACCACTCAGGTGGGATGATTTTGGTGGGGCCGTTTTAATCTCTCTATTCATGATTTTCGAGAAGCTATGCTTGATTTTTAATTGATAGAAAATATTCCAGCAATCCTTGTACTAATCCATCATCTCCAGCAGCAGTAACGTGTATATTTGTAAGACCAAGTTCTTTTGCAACATAAGCGATTCGTTCATGCGCAGTAAACAAAGGGGTTTTTTTTAGCAATTGTTGGCCAACTTTACCTATCATGTCAAATAAATTATGCAGCCCTTCACTGCTTGTCACTGTAACGGCGTGTAACGCATTATTTGACCAGCTATCCAACAGTAGGGATGCGTCTGTTTTAGGTTTGTCACGACGATAGCATTCAACATATTCTAATCGAGCCCCTCGTTGAATCAAGGTATCACCCAATAATCTTCGTCCATCATTCCCACGAAAAATAACAATGTTTTTATCTAGTACTTGCTGTAATTCCAGCATTTCAAGCAAGGCTTCGCTGTCATGGCGGCAAGTTGGCACGATAATGTCATTTATTCCATACTGTCTGAGCTTATTAGCGCTTCCTTCTCCTACTACAGCAATTTTCAGGTTTGGTGGCAATGTTCTATGAGCCTGGATGAGACGGATTGCTTTATCAACAGCATTTGGACTAACAAAAATTGCCAAATCAAATTCATCGAGACGGTCAATAGCCTTTAGAAGATGCTGAGGATTATTTGTGTCGGATATCTCCAGAACAGGAAATAATACCGGATTGCCACCCCTCTTCCTGATTTCATTAACCAGATGAGTGGCTTGATGTGCCGGGCGTGTGACTAAAACGTATAACCCTGCTAGTGTTTGCGTTTCTGGCAAGCTGCACCTTCAATCATGGGGTTGTGCTAAGGCTGCTAAAATTTCATCAGCGCCTTGTTTCTTGAGACTCTCAGCTAGTTGCTGACCAAGTGCAACACCCGCTTCCGGCTTACCGTTTAATTGATCACTTATCATGTTCGTTCCATCGGGATTAGCTACAAAACCCCGCAAAGTGAGTACATCATCCGTGATTTCTGCAAATCCTCCTAGCGGCACTTGGCAACTACCTCCCAATACGCGACTCATTGCTCGCTCTGCTTCAACACAATATGCTGTTTCAACATGATGTAAAGGTTGCATCAGTAATGCCAAATCAGCTCGATCATTGCGGCATTCTATGCCAAGTGCACCTTGACCAACTGCAGGTAAGCTTATTTCAGGTTCAAGTATTGAAGAAATCCGATAAGTCAGTTCCAAGCGCTTTAGTCCAGCTGCTGCTAGAATGATGGCGGTAAATTGACCCTCATCCAGTTTCCGCAAGCGGGTTTGAACATTTCCACGCAAGGACTGAACTTGCAAATGTGGGTATCGTGCGCGTAACTGAGACTCGCGCCTTAGACTAGAGGTTCCGACTACACTACCGGCAGGCAATTCGTCAGGATGAGTATATTTGTTTGAAACAAAAGCATCACGGGGATCTTCACGTTCTGCAATAGCAGCCAGCATAAATCCTGATGGCATGTTCATCGGCACATCTTTCATGGAGTGAACGGCAATGTCTGCACGGCCATCTTCCAGAGCTTGTTCGAGCTCTTTGATAAATAATCCTTTGCCACCAATTTTTGAAAGAGAGACATCAAGAATTTGATCGCCTTGTGTGGTCATGCCAAGTATGTTGATTTCGGTTTGCGGGTATAATTCACGTAATTTTTCCCGAATAAAATTTGCTTGCCACATGGCAAGAAGACTTTCACGCGAAGCAATGGTAATTTTAGAAGGGGGGGTAAATAAATTTGACATTGATCTTAATATGAAAAGATTACAAAACTTTCAGACACGAATCATTTTAGCATGGACGATCATAATATGGACTGTAGCATGCGTGAATAACCAAAGTTTTAGTAGATGGGAGATACATTGAGATGAGTTCTGACGCTAGCGTAAGCGTTTATTCTGACAATAATATGAGCGAGGAAAAGGATAAGCCTTTGCGTGAGGATATTCGTATGCTTGGGCGCATGCTGGGGGATACTTTGCGGGAGCAGGAAGGGGATGCGACATTTGAATTGGTCGAAACTATTCGTCAAACGGCAGTTCGCTTTCGTCGTGAACAAGATCCCAAGGCGCGACAAGAGCTTGACGCGATCTTGAATCGATTAAGCAATAAGGCGACTATCGCCGTCGTACGTGCATTTAGTTACTTTTCACTGCTTTCCAATATTGCGGAAGATCTGCACCATAACCGTCGGCGACGTGCTCATTTGCGTCAAGGCTCTTCACCTCAACCTGGCAGTGTTACGCTCGCACTGGAACGTGTGCTGGCAAGTGGCATAGATAACACGAGCTTGGGTAATTTTTTTGCTAAAGCCATGGTATCACCGGTATTGACGGCTCATCCTACCGAGGTTCAGCGCAGGAGCATACTCGATTGTCAATTGACTATTCAACGCTTACTGCAGGAACGTGATCGCATCCAGCTCACTCCTAACGAATTGCGTCACAATGAAGAAGCATTGCGTGCTGCCATTCAGATCCTATGGCAAACCCGTATGCTGCGGTCGGTACGTCTTACCGTTCATGATGAAATCGAAAATGGCCTGATTTATTATACGTATACCTTCCTGAGTCAGGTACCTTATATCTATGCAAAGATTGAGGATTTGCTGGAGCGTCACCTGGGTAGAGATGCCCCTCGTATCGCATCTTTTTTGCGTATTGGAAGCTGGATAGGCGGAGATCGCGATGGAAACCCTTTTGTTACGCATCAGGTCATGTTGCATGCAGCAGAGCGTCATGCTGCCCTCGTGTTGGATTTTTATATGGACGAAGTCAGTAAGATTGGCCAGACCATGAGTCTGACTGAGCGCCTGATCCACGTAAGTGATGAACTTGAACAATTAGCAGCCGCCTCGCCAGATATTCCCGCTAGCCGCGTCGATGAGCCGTATCGACGAGCATTTCTCGGCATTTATGCACGTTTGGCTGCAACAAGTCAGCAACGCGGTTTTGCAGTGATGCAACGACAGCATGTTAATCCAACAGAACCTTATGCAGATAGCGCAGAGTTTGTGCATGAACTTGATATCGTGATCAATTCACTCAAGCAGCACAAATCAGATTGGCTGGCGCGGGGGGCATTGCGAAATTTACGTCGGGCAGCTGATGTATTTGGATTCCACCTTGCATCACTCGATATGCGGCAGCATAGTAAAGTGCATGAACAGGTTGTTGCGGAGTTATTTGCGCGCAGCGCACATCGGGATAATTATCTCGAGCTGTCGGCAACTGAGCGCATGAAATGGCTGTTAGGGGAAATCAGTAGTTTGCGATTACTCCATTCACCCTATTTGAGCTACTCCGAAGCAACACAAAGTGAATTGAGAATTTTGCAAATGGCAGCAGAAATCCAGCGCCGTTTTGGTCATACTGCGCTGCCGAATTACATTATTTCCATGACAACAGGTGTCATTAATATCCTGGAAGTCGCGCTATTATTGAAAGAGGTTGGTCTACTCCAGGCTGGCGAGAATCCGCAGTTAGGCCTGAATATTATTCCTTTGTTTGAAACCATTGAGGATTTGCGCAATTGCAGCATCATCATGGATGAATTATTTTCGTTGCCATACTATCGTAAACTGCTGGATTCTCGTGGGAATGTGCAGGAAGTAATGCTCGGTTATTCGGATAGTAATAAAGATGGTGGTTTTCTTACTTCCAACTGGGAAATAAACAAAGCTGAAATTGAATTGACGAAAGTTTTTGCCAAGCATAAGGTGGAACTACGTTTGTTTCACGGGCGAGGGGGGACTGTTGGACGAGGTGGAGGGCCTAGCTACCAGGGGATTATGGCTCAACCACCGAGAAGTGTTAATGGACAGATACGACTGACCGAACAGGGAGAGGTTGTAGCGAGCAAATATACGGATCCTGAAATAGGACGCCGCAATCTTGAAACACTGGTTGCCGCAACGATTGAAGCGACATTGCTGAGTCCTGATACAATTCGGGAAAATGCTGCAGAGTATTACCAAGTAATGGAAACACTCTCATCCACTGCATTTGCAGTCTATCGAAATCTGGTATATGAAACGCCAGGTTTTAAGCAATTTTTCCAGGAATCAACTCCGATTCGGGAAATTGCCGGACTGCATATTGGCAGTCGGCCTTCTTCCCGTAAACCTTCTGATCGAATTGAAGATTTACGGGCTATTCCATGGGTGTTCAGTTGGAGTCTCAATCGTACAATGCTTCCAGGGTGGTATGGTTTTGGCTCGGCGATTGAAGCATTTGTTCAGCAAGCGCAAGGAGAGGAAGCAGGGTTAAAATTATTGCAGGAAATGTATCAAAAGTGGCCATTTTTGCAGACATTGTTGTCGAATATAGACATGGTGTTGGCAAAAACCGATATGGGGATTGCTTCACGCTATGCTGAATTAGTCACTGATGTGACATTGCGTACCCAAATCTTTGGGCGCATTCAAGCAGAATGGGAGCGTAGCGTAAAATGGTTGTTTGCAATAACGGGGCATACAGAGTTGCTACAGGAGAATCCTACCTTGTCGCGCAGCATTCGTATTCGTACTCCTTATATAGACCCGCTTAACCATTTACAAATTGAGTTGTTGCGTCGTTATCGTGCTGGTGATGATGTAGAGCAGGTACATCGCGCTATCCATCTTACAATTAATGGCGTTGCAGCAGGGCTTAGAAATACTGGTTAAGCCAGGAAGTGGAAGTTTATGATTAAAATTTATTCTGTTGAGGGCAATTCAGGGTAAGCTCAAGCATCAGCAGCTCGATGCAGTCAGAGGTTGTGAAAAAAATCGTAGCGAACACTCCAAGCGCAAGGCGGATGGAACGTAGCAACGAGAAAACGAACGAAGTGAGTTTCGATAAAATGAAGTCTCAGCGTAGCTACATATCAAGGAGATAGGCGAGGAGTGAGTGCCGTCCAACACAACGATTGGAGTGCGTAGTAGATTTATTGGCGACACTTCGTTTTATCGAAACTCATTACATTCGTTTTCACAACCTCTCAGATAATGCCTTCAGTTTTAGCTTAAGTGAGCGAGAGGAATCACACAGCCGGGGCTGATTTACAGATCCTGGGGAAATATTTTGCCTCCATTTTGGGCTGAAAATTGATTGAAGGGTGCGCATTCCCAGGAAGAGGCCCGAGTGTACGGGGTCACGGCACGCTCGCGATTGAATTGCTCGGAAGATAGCTTCGTATATCCGTTAGCCAGCAACACGGACTCGATAGCGGTTTCAAAAGCGGCTTAGTGGTTTTCATAGGCGCATCCTTTACTTATGGGAGCGCTTGGTTAAAGAAATGGCGTTTTCTTTAACCAAGCCTTCGGCAGTGTGAACCTGATCAGCTCGATGGGTTTACCAGGGTAGCGCAAACGCAAGCGTCCATGGGCGACCATCGCATCGGGGTGAGAAATCGCGAACGCAGGCTGGACCTGCTCCCGATCATCGGCGAACGCCAATGCTGTGAGGCTCATTCCCAACGCGTCTTGTCAACCCCGGAACCGGCCTTCTCGGCTGCGCCGATCAGCATAAACATGGTTTGCAGCCACTTGTTTCGACACTCGCTGATATTGCCGCGCAGCAACTGATCGAAGGAGACCAGGAAGGTGCCAGGGTTGGAAAACTCGAAGGTATCGCGGAATTTCTCCTCGACGATACTACCTTGGCCCGTTGTAGTCGGCGTGAGTCAGCGCATTGACCAAGGCCTCCCGGATCGCCTTGTGGACCTCCGTTTTCCCTTTGTGGAAGAGATCGGCGTTGAGGTGAAAGGGCAGGTTCAAGTCGGCGACCAGGCGTTACGCCAAGACTGATTCTGATTTCCATGAAAATAGATGAACCGTGATGAATAAATCAATTATTCTGAGTTATAGCAAATGCACAATCGATGCGATGATAGAATCACCCATGTTTCTATACAAAAAAGAATGGGAATTCTGGATAAATTGGATGCTATTGCGAGGAAATTTTATGAAAGATGAGATTAAACAACGATTACAAAAAACTGAGACGTGGATGCGTGGGCTTTATATGCTGTTGTTCATCTTCGTCTATGGCCTTGTGGAATTTTTGATTATTCTGGTGATGATATTTCAGTTTTTCTCCATTGTGCTGTCAGGCAATACCAATGCGCAGCTACTCAAATTCGGCCAGGATCTGGCGGCATATGTCTATCAGATCATTACTTTTCTTACTTTTAATAGTGAGCAGCTCCCTTTTCCATTCAGTACCTGGCCAAGTGAAAAGAGTGAGCATGCTGAAAATAATCAAAAACGGGATAATGGTGTGTGACTGAGAGATCTGATGTTAGTACGGAGGTTATAGTGGCGACCAATAGCTAGCTAGAGTTATTAAGTGAGAAGGGGTTGTTGAAAATATTAGGGATTCCTCGTTATCAGAAGACCGTCAATGCAGTGAAAAAGGGAAGCACATGCTGCCAGAACTCTACGCTTCCTTAATAATCTGATACCGTAACTGAATATGAATAATCGCATTGTCCAGTAGCGTTGATGTCAGCTATCTTAAAACATTTTTCTTTTATTTTCCTTAAATGAAATTAATGACTGTCGTCAGGCTTTTATTGCTGGTGGTATTTACAACGACTTTAGGAATTCATTTTGTCACGGAGCATGTCAATGCGGGCTGGCAAACTGCGAGTCGCGAACCTGTAGGGTTGGCGCCCGATCCTGAACAAACTCCGGAAGCGATCATACAGGTTTATGGTGCGCGTGCTTATGGTTGGCGAGGCTATTTCGGTGTTCATACCTGGATTGCGGTGAAACCATCCTTTGCCCGAACTTACACAGTCTATGAAGTCATTGGCTGGTATTTGCGCCGAGGTGGTTCGGTCGTGTCAATTCATCAGCAACAACCAGACAGACGCTGGTTTGGTAGCATGCCAATCCTGTTGGCTGAGAAGCGTGGAGATGGCGTGGATGTATTGATTAGCCGTATTGAAGAAGCAGCATTGAGCTATCCCTATGCGCGGGAGTACACCATGTGGCCAGGCCCAAATTCAAATACCTTTACTGCCTGGATCTCGCGTGCTGTACCAGAGCTAGCGCTAGATTTACCCCCTATGGCAATCGGCAAGGATTATCTTGGAAGTAGCATGACTGCGGTCGCCCCCAGTGGCAGAGGTTGGCAGTGGTCTTTATTTGGGTTATTGGGAGTCATTGTCAGTGAGGTTGAGGGATTTGAAATCAATTTTCTTGGGCTGACATTTGGCTTCTCTCACAGCCCGATTGCGATTAAATTGCCACTGATTGGGCGAATAGATCTGAGCACACAAAATAGGGTGGTTGTTTCAGCTCAGGAATAATCTTGCATTCCAATTCTACAGACAGCTAGTGGCACCTGCATAACAAGTGCTGGCGCACAAGTTTCAGACACGCGTTCTTTCTTGGCCGTAACCCAGCATTCCCTGCAAAATTCGAACGATGTAATAACTAATCCAATTTAAGGATCGATTTATCCAGGACTGCTTTCCCCAATATATTTTTGATACGGGATTAGAGTCTTCCATAGCTTGTTGCAGACTAGTTCTCAGTTCCATTGCAAATGCCTGATCAAGAATTATGACATTGGCTTCGCGCGCCATTAGCAGACTCAAGGGATCGATATTGGAAGAGCCGACCGTTGACCAGTAGTGATCAATGACGGCTACTTTAGCATGTAAAAAACTCTTTTGATATTCATAAATCTTGATGCCAGCATCCAGCAAATTACCATATAAGGCACGTGTCGCATAATATTGTATGCGGTACTCAATTTTTCCTTGAAGCAGTAGGATAACCGATACGCCCCTGCGGGCTGCATAGATAAGGGCACGTCGAAAATTTCTGCCAGGAAGAAAGTAAGCATTGGCGATAATGATCTCATTGCAGGCAGTGGAGATTGCTTTGAGATAAGTGCGTTCAATGTCACGGCGATGGCGTAGATTGTCGCGGATGACAAATGCTGCACGCTGGTTACCGACCAATTTTGTCGTAGGTTGCAACTCGAGATGAGTAGTCCAGCGTTTTTTGAAGTGCGCCCAGGCGACCAGCATCCATAAACGTTTGACTGTAGAATGAATGGTGGTAAGCAAGGGTCCTTCTATTTTTACTGCATAATCAAAACGGGGTAAAGGTTGGCCAGGTTTCTGATGATCATTGATGATGTTGATTCCCCCCACAAAAGCGATGCGGGCATCAATGACGGCAAGTTTACGATGCATGCGGCGTAATCGATAGCGCCTGAACCGGAAAGAAAAAACTTCTTGCCGGTAATGCAAAACTTGAACACCTGCAGCAAGCAGGCTCTGAATGGCTTTCTCGGGAAAATCAAGAGAGCCATAACCGTCTATCAACAGGTGAACGGCGACTCCACGCTGGGCGGCACGCTTTAAGGCGTTAGCAATACTGATGCCTGTTAGGTCGTATTTGAAAATATAAGTCTGTAGATGAATTTCCTGACTGGCCGCATCAATTGCGCTTTCCAGTGCGGGGAAATATTCCGCACCATTATGTAACAATGTAACCCGGTTACCTTTGATGAAATGGGATAACTTCATGCACGAACGATATTGGCTGACAAAGCTGCATGATCAGAAATTCTTGACCAGGGGCGGCTTTGATGCACACATACATTTTTTATCCGAAAGCCACGGACATAGATACGATCAAGGCGCAGTAATGGGAAAATAGAAGGATAACTGCGGGCGGTTTTACCATGGGTCTGTTCAAAAACCTCGGTGAGTTTTAGGTGTTTCATCAGGATGCGGCTGGCTGTTCCATGCCAGTCATTGAAATCTCCCGCAATCACAAGTGGAGCATGAGGTGGAACGAGTTGTTTGATACGTTTCTCCATCGCCTCGAGCTGCCTGCGCTGGCCGCGCCTGAATAACCCCAGATGAACACAAATACAGTGCAAATTTTCCTTCCAGCCAGGAATACTGATTTCACAGTGGAGTAAGCCACGGTTCTCAAAACGATGAGATGAAATGTCTTCGTTTTCCCAACTTACAATAGGAAAGCGGCTGAGAATGGCATTACCATGATGACCTTCGGAGTACACCGCATTTTTACCATAAGCAAAATCTTGCCATTCCGAATCTGCCAAAAACTCATGTTGAGAGCTGTTTGGCCAGTTTTCAAAACGGGAAGCATGCTTGCTATGCTCTCCAACCACTTCTTGTAAAAAAACGATGTCAGTATCAAGGGAGCGCAGCTGATCGCGTAATTCGTGCAATACCAAGCGATGATTGAAATAGGAAAAGCCTTTGTGGATATTGTAGGTAGCAATATGCAGTTTATCGATCATAGACAACTATAAGAAATTGCATAATCAGAAAGTCAAAATCCTGACGCATTGAATATATCCCATCTTACTACTTTGAAACAGCAAGCATTCTTTCAAGTGTCAATTTGGCAAGCTTTGCTTCATGGGCCGGCACCTTGATTTGGTTGACTACACTACCTGTTGCGAGATTTTCTAGTGACCATGCTAGATGCTGAGGATCAATTCGTGCCATGGTCGAACACATGCACACCATAGGTGACATGAACTGAATGATTTTTCCCTGAGATTTGAATTCTTCCGCAATGCGTCCAACCAGATTCAATTCGGTACCTACCAACCAGCGTGTTTCTGCTTTGGCTTCACGGATGGTATTGATAATGAATTCAGTGGAACCGACATAATCGGAAGCTTTGCAAACTTCAAAACTGCATTCTGGGTGCGAAATGACCAAACCCTCAGGGTATTGATTGCGAAATTTCAGAATATGTTGAGGTTGGAACATCTGATGCACAGAGCAATGTCCTTTCCATAAGAAGATCTTGGCTTTTCCGATTTGTTCTTCGGTCAATCCTCCCATGGGTTCATCAAAATCCCATACGGGCATTTGCTCTAGGGAGAGATTCAATTTATAACCACTCCAGCGTCCTAGATGCTGGTCAGGAAAGAATAGCACTTTTTCGCGCTGTGCAAACGACCATTGCAGGATTTTAGTAGCATTACTGGAGGTACAAACTATGCCGCCATGCTCTCCACAAAAAGCTTTTAAATCAGCGCTCGAATTAATGTAAGTCACAGGCGTGATTACTTCATCTGGATCAAGTATTTCAGCTAGTTCACGCCACGCTCTTTCTACTTTGGCGAGATTGGCCATATCAGCCATCGAACAGCCTGCTGAGAGATCAGGTAAAATAGCAATCTGCTCCGGACTTGAGAGGATATCTGCAACTTCTGCCATAAAATGCACGCCACAAAAAACCAGATAGTCAGCATCCGTTTTCGCGGCGAGATAAGACAGTTTCAAAGAATCTCCCGTCAGATCTGCATGCCGATATACATCGGCTCGTTGATAATGGTGTGCCAGAATAACAGCACGTTTTCCTAATTTTTCTTTGGCAGCGATAATACGTTGTGCACAGATTTCATCCTGCAACAATTCAAAGTTTTCAAAATCGATGGCATTTGTGTGCATGGTTATTTAAAAATTTGATTGGAAAATGTATTAACATAATCATATTGTGGCAGGGATTCAAGTCTAAAGAGGACAAATCATAAAAAATTCTAGATAGAATCCTTGATGTTTTTATTTCTATCTGAAGAATACTAACCAACAATAAAAACAGCATTTTTGACTGTTTGGTTGATTAGAGTGTGACTTTGATATAATTATCCAGCCAAATTAAATTACAAGCGCTTGGATTATTCATTTGCTGATTAAAACTAAATAGCTTGGTGCATAAAACAGTTAAGCTTTTTGTAGTTAACGAATATAGATTGTTATTTCCAAGCAATTCTCTCGCTATTTTATTCACCACTGCTTTAGTAGCGGGTATAGGAGATTGTCATGAGAAAAAAAATGGTGCCGTGAGATGATCCGTCGTTTGCTTCCAGGCCCTATTGCTATTTTGATGATACTTGTGTTGTTAACATTCTGGCTGGATCAAACGATCCAACATCCAAGAATCCGTGAAGATTACGATTTAAATCATCAACCTGACTATATTATTGAAAATCTTTCGGGTGTCGAAGTGGCTCATGATAAAGCACGTCAGCTTCTTTTTTCTGCAGATGTGTTGACCCATTATCCGGTAGGAGATATGACCGATTTTGAACAGGTTGATTTTTCCCGTATCCAGCCGGATAAACCGTTGGTACGAATAAGCGCTGATTATGCTGAGTTTGCCGGTGGTAAGGATAATATCTATCTCAAGGAGAACGTGATCATCATTAGAGAAAAGGATGCAGATAAGGTGACGATGCAAACTGAATTTCTACATCTGATCCCTGATGCTGAAATTGCAAAAACAGACCAACCGGTGACGATAACAAGGATGGATAATACTGTCGTGAATGCGGTAGGAATGGAGTTAAATGATCGAACGGAGCGAATTGATCTGAAATCAAGGGTAAAAGCGCGAATGGATAAAAGGCATCAGAGTGCTGATCGACCTTCGAATAAGAAGTAGCGAGCCCAACTAAATTATCATAAAAAATGAATGTATTTTTTTTCGTCTTTTTGTTCTTTAGCATACTATTTTCAAATCCCATTCTGGCAGAACGTGCTGATCGTGACAAACCGATTCATATAGAAGCAGATAGTGCCACAGTTGAAGATTACAAACTCAGGGATAATTTTCGCACAAGCACCTTTACGGGTAATGTTATTTTCACTCAGGGGACGCGTGTCATTCGGGCAGATAAGGCCATCTTGAAAGAGGATCTCAAAGGTTTCCGCTATGCGACCGGTTACGGAAATCTTGTCTATTATCGGGAGAAACGCGATGGTGTTGACGAATATGTTGAGGGTTGGAGTCAGCGCGTAGAATATAATGAAAAAACCAACAAAATCGAGTTATTTGACAAGGCGCGATTAAAGCGAGGAGAGGATGAAGTGCAGGGCGACTATATTTCTTATGATATTACGCGTGATTTCTTTCAGGTTATGAGTAGCAAGGAGAAAAAAGCTAAAGAGAGTTCGGAGAGCAGAGTACGAGTGATCATACAACCTAGAAAGTCGCCCAAAACAGGAGATGCTGAAGAATAATTTTTTTGTGCTACTGGAATAGATCACTTAGAAAATATCATGAGCGTACTTAAAGCCGATCATTTAATGAAAAGTTATAAATCTCGTGCAGTAGTCCGGGATGTGTCCTTTTCCATCGGAAGTGGCGAGGTTGTTGGTTTGCTCGGTCCCAATGGAGCCGGCAAAACCACTTGTTTTTATATGGTAGTGGGGCTGATACCATTAGGCAGTGGTGAAATCCATTTGGATGACCGTGACTTGAGCAAAATGCCGATTCATCAGCGGGCGCGCCTTGGCTTGAGTTATTTACCTCAGGAAGCTTCCATTTTTCGACGCCTCTCGGTCGAAGATAATATCCTGGCAGTATTGGAGTTGCAGAATTTTGATGCTGCTGAAACTCAGCAACGACTGGATCACCTGTTGCAAGATTTGCATATTAGTCATTTGCGGGAGAGCTCGGGTATTAGCCTATCGGGCGGGGAGCGGCGGCGTGTAGAAATTGCGCGTGCTTTAGCAACAAAACCAAGCTTTATTCTTTTGGATGAACCCTTTGCAGGAGTAGACCCAATCGCGGTCATGGATATCCAGAAAGTGATTGGCTTTCTCAAGGAGCGTGGGATCGGCGTGTTGATTACCGATCATAATGTGAGAGAAACATTAGGAATATGTGATCGCGCCTATATAATCAGTGAAGGAATCGTGCTTGCCAGCGGTAAACCCGATGATATTATAGGTGACGAACGGGTGAGGGAGGTTTATCTAGGAGAGCATTTTCGACTTTAACTATGGGTATTCGATTCATGAAGCCAGATAGGTGGCCGCTGCTTTCTCAAAACCATGAAACCTACTCTTCACCTTAAATTAACTGCCAGTCTTAAGCTTACGCCACAGTTGCAACAGTCAATTAGATTACTGCAACTTTCTACAATTGAGCTAAATCAGGAAATAGAGCGTATCGTACAAAATAATCCTCTGCTGGAATTAAGCGATGGAACTGATTATGAGCAAGTTTCTGCAGAAGGTTTCTCGAACTCGTTATCCTCAGATATAACGAGTTCGTCAGTTGAGTCGAATAGCGCGCAGCATCCAGAGAAGGATGAAGGTGAATTGATACTACCTTCAAATGAAGATACTCATTGGCTTGGTGATCATGAAACCTTTTCCAGTCATCGAGAAAGTGACGAAGATGAATGGGATTTTACACAACAGATGATAAATCCTCCCAATCTGCGCGAACATCTTATTATGCAAATCAGCTTGAGCCAGATCAGCGAGCGTGACCGTCAAATCGTGGGGATATTAATCGATAGCCTGGATGATGATGGCTATCTTATGCAGGATTTGCAAGAATTATTAGAGATGTTGCCAGTAGAGTTGGGCATTCATCTAGAAGACTTGCAGGCTGCGCTTAAATATTTGCAACAACTGGATCCACCCGGTATAGGTGCGCGCAATTTACAAGAGTGTTTACTCTTGCAACTGCAGGCGCTTCCTGAAGAAACTCCTTATCGTCAGAAGGCAATTTTGCTTGTGGAGCACGATCTTGAGACACTTGCTTCAAAAGATTTTAAACAAATTAGGAAGTTATTGCATTGTGATGATGATTGCCTGCGTTCTGTGCAGCAACTTATTACTCAATTGAATCCCAAGCCAGGTAGTACGTTCAATTCAACTGTCTCGCGTTATGTCATCCCTGACGTGATTGTAACTAAACTTAAGGGAACATGGTTAGCAAAACTAAATCCTGAATCAATTCCTCGTCTCAGTATTAATCAACTTTATGCTGATATATTAAAGCGTGATCGAAATGATTCGACTCAAATGCTGATGAGTCAACTTAATGAGGCCAAATGGATGCTCAAGAATATTCAGCAGCGTTCTGAAACTATTTTTAGAGTATCTACTATGATAGTTGAGCACCAACAGGCTTTCTTTGAGCATGGCGCAGTTGCCATGCGCCCGCTTGTCATGCGGGAAATTGCAGAAGCTCTGAATTTGCATGAATCTACCGTGTCACGTGTTACCACACAAAAGTTTATGCATACACCACACGGCATATTTGAACTTAAGTATTTTTTTGGAAGCCATGTTGCAACTGACAGCGGCGGGGCCTGCTCTGCTATTGCAATTCGTACCTTAATCAAACAATTGATACAAGATGAGGATCAGAAAAGGCCGCTTACTGATAATCGGATTTCCGAGATTCTGGCAGAGCAGGGAATTATTGTTGCACGCCGTACTGTTGCAAAATACCGCGAAGCTATGCATATTCCGCCGACTAACCTTCGTAAAATGCTTTGATAGCATCAAATATGTTGGCTGCAACCAAAATTCTCGTTTGTTAATGCTAATTCATCAGTTTCAGGATGATTGAGTATTCCAGTTTTCTTAACAATCAATAAAGATGAAACTTTCCTTTGCTTAAGTAAAGACTCAAATCCCTAAAAGGTAGAAATGTATCCAAACTTTTAACTTATGGCGTAGCTTGGATCTGAGAAAGAATTTTTGATCGCCTGTTAATAAGAGCTGCTTTACGTGCTTACACGTATTCTTTTAGCCAGTATATTTCGATAATCTATTGAAGCATCAAGCCTGATATAAATAGCATTTATTTTTTTCCTGTTTACTGCGAAGGATAGTGAAATTATCGAACAGCGCGATAACGGTTGTTGCAGAATCTAGTCCGTCATGCCCTTAAGTGCTTTGCTTAACCGAAGGTGAAATCAGTGCATCGCACCCAAGCTCAAAATAACGCATAAGGAGTCCTTGATGACTTCAAATACCACACCCCCTCCACCCGATGATTTGTCTAGTAAAGTGACGGAAACGGTCATACGCCTAGGTGTGCTGGGGATTGTGCTGATATGGTGTTTTCAAATATTGCAGCCGTTTATTATCCCGCTGGTGTGGGGAATCATTATTGCAGTGGCGATCCATCCTCTTTATCTCATGCTGCTCAATCTACTTGGCGACCGGCGCGTAATCGCAGCAATGCTGCTTATCGCTATGTTGCTGGCGCTGTTAATGGTGCCTACCGTCATGCTGACGAAGTTGTTGGTGCAAAACGTCGTAGCACTGGCGGAGCAATTTCTCCATGGGCAGTTCACTATTCCGCCACCGCCGGAAGCCGTCAGGAATTGGCCTCTCATCGGTGAGCCCATTGCAAAAATATGGGATCTTGCCTCGACGAATTTGGTCGAAGCCTTGAAATTGGTGCAACCCCAACTCAAAGCGGCCGGTGCCTGGCTGGTCAACGCCGCTGCCAGTGCAGGTATGGGGATAATCATATTTGTTGCTGCGTTCGTGATTGCCGGTGTCTTGCTGGCTCATTCCGAGAGCAGTTATCAGCTCGTGCATGGTATATCCAGGCGATTGGTGGGAGAGCGCGGCGATGACTTTGCCAACCTTGCCGAAGCCACAATTCGCAGTGTTGTCCGCGGTATATTGGGCGTTGCCGTAATCCAGGCATTGTTAGCAGGTGTAGGTTTTATCTTTGCTGGCGTGCCCGGTGCTGGAATATGGGCGTTGTTGTGCCTGATCTTGGCAGTGGTACAGATCGGGGTGGGGCTCATTGTGATTCCAGCCATCATTTACGTTTTCGCAACCGGCGATACGCTTACCGCGGTGATATTCCTAATCTGGAACGTGATGATTATGGTGCTGGATAACGTGCTAAAGCCATTGTTGCTAGGACGCGGTGTCGGCGTACCCATGGTGGTGATCTTTTTGGGTGCTATAGGGGGGTTGCTGTTGTCTGGTATCGTTGGACTGTTCGTCGGCGCTATTGTGTTGACGTTGGGCTATAAGCTGTTTCAGGCCTGGTTGAATATGGAATCTTTATCTCGGTAGACCTGCACTGCAAAGCAGCGTGTCGTCTTGGAAGCAATTATGATTTATCCGCTGGAGAAGCCGCGTTCGGTTTGTTCCTGAGATTCGTTAGCAAAATATACGTGCTGACCAGCAGCACCCATAATGGAAACACCAGCGGCGTCCAGTTAAAATACCCGACGCTCAGTAACAGCAGCAGCGCCATTGCATAACCAAGAAACACAATCCACCGTGGGAGAATTTTTGTACGGACGGCGACGGTACAGGTTGAGATCATAAACACCCCTGCCATTTTCATCGCATAGACGTTGACAATTTGATACACCACAGTGCGACCAAATATGTAAATGCCGGATTCGACCAGCTTGTCGGGTGTTGCGTTGTAGCTAATCATGATACCTGCCGCCACTGCTCCCGAAGCAAACAGCATGGCTAGAAACAGCAGGCCACTGCCGAGGAATACAGTCGCGAAAAAGCGGTCTTCGTAGATCCCAATTCGATCCCGCAGCACGCCGATGAACCATAAAAAGGCGATGCCTGCGAACGGTTGCAGATACAGCGCCAGATTAATAGACTTCCAGCTACTCGCCAGCCATGTTCCGGCATCATGCGGATCAGCTGGGACCGAGAGCCGGACGAGCACCAGGCTAGTGATATACAACACGGAAAATACAATGCCAGCAATAGCCGCTGCGCGCGGTGTCTTCAAGCGATTATGAGTGAGGGCTTTTTCTTGCTCCATGTTTTCCCCCAAGAAACATATCGCAGCACTTACCCTTCGCCAGGTGGAAGGTCATAAGCCCTTTCATTCAACTAAAAACATGAGTTTCATTTATGATAGATAATGCGATTGAACAAGTTTTTTATTTTCCTGCCTAGAACCCTTTCGCAGCCATGCAGGAAGCAAACGCCTCATTGTAGGCATCCTGGGCTCTTCTGTCCTGACGACGCTCTTGGCGTTGTTTAGCCGCGCCTGCAGCGGCCCCCATCTTCGCTTTTTCTTCCATCTGATTGCGAGTGTATTCTTCGGTTACGCTCTCAGAAACGCGTCCGTGTTGGCTAGTTTCGCTTCTCCCCTTTGCAGCACCGGCCATAGCGCCGATTGCCGCGCCCCTGGCTCGGCCGCCCACTTGTGGCTGGTCGGCGCCGGGATTATAGCCGGTTTGCTGTTGAGCGATACTCTGGCACTCGGCTTGGGCTTGCTGAAACAATGCATCGTTTTGTGCAAGCACCGAGCTACCAAAGATAACACCGAAGGCACCGATGACCAGATGAATGGATATTGGTTTAAACATGGCTTATCTCCTCAGAAATCATCAGTCTTATAGTTTTAGAGGGAATAGATATATTCCTAACCTTAGTTGATATTGAATTTTCCTCTAACAGGTTATTTTGAATTTCTCCTGCTGCCGATAAAGGAAAATCTATTACTCATCCTGGGGGTTTGTTATGAATAACGCTTCAACAGATTATCGAAATATATCGGTTAAGAAAATACGTGCAAGCACTTATGTTATAAGTTTGAAGCAGTAATCGGTTAAATTGCACGTTCATTCATCGTTTAAGAAAATCAATAAGTTCTTTGGGATTGTCAGTGATAATGCCATCTACGCCTTTTTCAATCATTGATTGCCAATCTTCTTTCGTGTTAGGAGTCCATGGAATTACGCGGGCTCCCATTTTGTGGATCTCTGCAACATCTTGTGCCGTCAGCCATTCATAATTTGGCGAAAGAATTTGTGCCTGATAGGCTTTCATTAACTGTACCAGAGTACCTGCTTCTGGAGGTCTATCTTCGATCAAAATGGAAAGAGATAGCCTAGGTTCTAATTGGCGTGCAACTTTTAAAGTGCGTAAGTCAAAGGATTGCAAAATCACTCGACTCATGAGGTTATGTTTTTTCACAACCGCCAGCACAAGCTTTACAAATTCCTCGGGCGAAGGCGAGTATTCAGGGTGAGCCTCTTCACTTTTTGTTTCAATATTGAAATGCACTTTTTTTGCGGCGGGAAGCTTTGATTTTTTAACCATTTCGAATACCTCATCGAGGGTTGAAATGGGTGTTTTGGGTTGAACTACTTGCTGAGGGAAGCTTGGGTTGACTAAGGAACCGCAGTCATAAGCTTTTAACTCCTTCAATGTCAGTGAACGAATGGGAATTTGGGTTGTGATTTTCTTTCCTTGAGGATCTAAGCAAATATCAGGATTTAACGTCGGATCATGATGAACGACTACTTGTCCATCTTTGGTTATAAGCGTATCTAACTCCAAGGTATCCACGCCCACTTGCAATGCATATTCAAAGGCTGGAAGAGTATTTTCTGGTCGCACCCAACGAGCACCTCGATGTCCCTGTACTTCAAGTGCATAGGCAGACTCAAAAAGTGAAATTAAAAAAGTACCCATCAGTAATCCTCTTTTCATTTTTATGCTCTTTTTAAATCGAGTGGATAAGCAAGGCCTGTACTCTAATTACTCTAATATCAGCCTCCATCTACGGAATCTGGACGATGCGCTATTTCACTGCTAATTAAAATTAAACTGATAGAGTCTTCATCATTAATCAGATCCGCAACAGTTTTTGCTGATTTCAAATCTGGAGGCAGGATGCAATTGGTCATCACATTAAGCATATAATCTACTGATTTGAAGCATAGATTAAGTTAGAAAAGGATTTACTGACCGCTTATTAATAATAAAGATTATTTTTACGTATTTGCATGTATTTGTTTACTTCCTATTTTTCTATATCTTATTAATAAATAAGCAGGAAAGTATTGATTTTAACATTAGAATAATTAAGATTGCCCTAATGATTATGATTCCATTGATACATTGAATTAGCAGAAGATCAAGAATCAATGATTAATAATAAGGAACGAAGCGCTATGATCAAGATAATGGTTAAAGTAATTTGTTTAGGTATGGCATTAGTTTGTTTGCTTTCAGCCTGTTCAACTACTCAGAAAATGACAAATTCACATAGGAGTGCGACCGAGCAGTTATTAATCAGTGAAGCGGTGATGCGTAGTCTTTCCAAGCAACCCGAATCGGCTTTGCCTATTCCGCAAGGTGCAAATGTCAAGCTTGATATTTCCGGAATAAGCCCAGATAAAGATTTTATACTAGCCGTTGTTGCTGGGTGGTTGGGGGAGCATGGCTACACGGTTCAAGGAAGTGCGGAAAATGCTACCTATCATATTAATATTGTAATAAATTCGCTGGGAACTGAATTGGGGAATACATTCTTTGGGATTCCTACAGTTCAAGCTTCTTTAATACCCCTTTCACTGCCTGAATTAGCGATCTATAAAGCTGAATACCAGACTGGATATGCAAATTTCTATTTTGATATTTTTGAGCTGCCATCTAATCGATTTGTTGGGTCATCTTCGCCGTTTATTGCCGATACTTTTTACAATGCATACACAGTATTACTTGTGTTCACTCATAAAAGGACAGATCTAGTTTCTCCTCTGCCTCTCCATTAATAGAATCATCTCGTAAGCCAAATAAAATAGCAGCAACCTAAATAAAAAAACAACTATCCCATAAACTGATGGGACAGCTTGTTCGCCAACTTTTAGGCAAATATCCTATTGATTTATTCATAGCTCTATTCTCTTGTCTTGAGAAATAGAGTCTCCGGCAAGCTCAGATACTTGAGTTATTCCTACGTGTTCGCACGTATTTTTTTTGCAAGGATATTTATATAGGCTTTTTGTAGTATCCCTTTAAAGGAGTTCTGATAATGAACTATACCGGACAAAGACCTACAACTGCCAGCAATCCGCTCAGTGCAGAAGAGTTGCGCGCGATGAACGCTTGGTGGCGCGCCTGCAACTATCTTTCGGTGGGCATGATCTATCTGCGTGACAATCCCCTGCTCAAGGAATCGCTCAAGATCGAGCATGTCAAGCATCGACTGCTTGGCCATTGGGGTGCAAGCCCGGCTTTATCGTTCGTCTGGTTGCACCTTAATCGAGTTATCAAACGTGACGACCTTGACATGATTTTTATGGCCGGACCTGGACATGGGGCGCCGGGTGTAATCGGGCCTACCTATCTAGAAGGCACTTATTCTGAGGTTTATCCTGACAAGAGTGAAGACACGGAGGGGTTGCGCAAGTTCTTCAAACAATTCTCCTTCCCCGGTCAAATTGGCTCGCACGTTACACCGGAAACACCTGGCTCCATTCATGAGGGCGGCGAGCTGGGCTATAGCCTGTCTCATGCCTATGGCGCCTGTCTGGATAACCCGGATCTCATCGTTGCCTGCGTAGTGGGTGATGGCGAAGCCGAGACCGGACCACTTGCTACCGCCTGGCATTCGAACAAGTTTATTAACCCCATCCGCGATGGTGCAGTACTGCCAATTTTGAATCTCAATGGCTACAAAATTGCTAATCCGACCATCCTCGCACGCATCAGTCACGATCGACTGGCGGCGCTTTTCCACGGCTATGGGTACACACCCTATTTTGTAGAAGGTGACGATCCCGATTCCATGCACCAGGCAATGGCGCAGACGCTCGATACTGTCATTAGCGAGATTCGCGCTATCCAGAAAGCTGCGCGCGCGAGCGGCAAGGCTGAGTTGCCGAGTTGGCCCATGATCGTGCTGCGCACGCCAAAAGGCTGGACGGGTCCGAAAGAGATCAATGGTCACAAGGCTGAAGGTTCCTGGCGTTCGCATCAAGTACCCTTCTCGGATGTGCGGACCAATTCCGCGCATTTAAAGCTGCTGGAAGACTGGTTGAGCAGCTATAAGCCAGAAGAACTGTTTGATGCGAGCGGCCGGCTCATGTCGGAACTGCGTGAGCTCGCCCCACAGGGACAGAGACGCATGAGCGCCAACCTGCATGCCAACGGTGGTCTGTTGCGCAAGGATCTCAAACTACCGGATTTCCGCAACTATGCGGTGGAGGTCAAACAGGCCGGCAAGGTGCTGTATGAGAATACCAAACCACTCGGAGAGTTTTTGCGTGATGTAATGCGCAACAATATGACCAACTTTCGCGTCTTTGGCCCCGATGAGACGGCTTCTAACCGCCTGCAATCGATCTATGAGGTGAGCAAGAAGGTTTGGATGGCGGAGCTATTGCCTGAGGATGCTGATGGCGGCGAATTGTCCCGTGATGGACGGGTGATGGAAATGCTCTCCGAGCACACTCTGATTGGCTGGCTGGAAGGTTATCTTCTTTCTGGCCGGCACGGCTTTTTTCATACCTACGAAGCTTTCGCCCACGTAATCGATTCCATGTTCAATCAGCACGCCAAATGGCTGGATATCTCCAAAAACCATGTACCATGGCGCGCTCCAGTGGCGTCGCAGAACATACTCTTATCCTCCACCGTTTGGCGACAGGATCACAACGGTTTTTCGCATCAGGATCCCGGTTTCATCGATCTGGTTACTAACAAGAGTCCAAGTGTCACCCGCATCTATCTGCCGCCTGACGCCAATACTTTGCTGGTGATTGCAGATCAATGTCTGCGTTCAACCGATTGCATCAATGTCATTGTCGCCGACAAACAGAAACATTTGCAGTTCACCACCATCGAGGAGGCGATCGTGCATTGCGCCAAGGGTATCGGTATTTGGCGCCGTGCCAGCAACGATGAGGGGGTGGAGCCGGATGTGGTGATGGCATCTTGCGGTGACGTGGCTACCCAGGAGGCGCTGGCGGCAACTGCTTTGTTGCGCGAGCATCTTCCTGATCTGAAAGTACGCTTTGTCAACGTGGTGGATCTCTACAAAATGCAACCGATAACTGAACACCCGTGCGGTTCAACCGACCGGGAATTCGACAGCCTTTTCACGACCAACAAACCAGTAATTTTTAATTTCCATGGTTACCCTTGGTTGATTCACAAACTCGCTTACCGCTTCAAGAACCACGAAAATCTGCACGTGCGGGGTTACAAAGAACGCGGCAACATCAATACTCCGCTAGAGCTTGCGATCTTGAATCAGACCGACCGTTCTACGCTGGTGATCGATGTCATTGATCGGGTTCCTGGGCTTGCTGCCAAGGCGGCGCATTTGAAAGAGCAGATGAAGAATCAGATCATCCTCAATTTGGCTTATGCGCATGAGCATGGTACCGACAAGGATGAGTTCACCAACTGGGTATGGCCGTATTGAGGCCAAGTAACATGAGTAAGCAATCCTCATCATCCATTACAGGTCCGACAACTGTTAGTTTGGCTGACGAGGAGGCGGTGAAGCGCATCCTCGTTGAGACGATCTTCGGTCTATGGGCGGCGGTGAATAATCTAACCCGCCTGCGCCCTTCCAGGCGCGAGCACTATCGCGTCACGATTTTCGGCTCGGCGCGCACTCAACCTGGACACTGGGTATATAAAGAGGTTAAGCGCATGGCAGAAGCACTGGCGGTTATGGGCTGCGATATTGTGACAGGTGGGGGACCGGGCCTGATGCAGGCCGCCAACGAAGGTGCGGAAGCGGCCAAAGCGCCGGAGCGGGTGCACAACATCGGCATCCGTGTGAAGCTGCCGTTTGAACAAGAGGTTAATCCATTCGTTGAGGAAGCTTTCGAGCATCAGACATTCTTCACTCGTTTGCACCACTTCGTACTGCTGTCCGATGCTTTCATTGTGGCGCCGGGCGGCATCGGTACCGTGCTCGAATCCACGATGATTTGGCAGCTATTGCAGGTGAGGCATCTGCATGATACGCCGCTAATTTTTACTGGTCCGATGTGGCGAGGACTGGTCGACTGGGCGACGCAGATGATGTTACGTCCCGGATTCGAATTGGCAAACGCCGAAGATATGAAGATTCCATGCTGTGTGGATACCGCCGATGAAGCGATTGCCATTGTGCGGGAACACTATGCGCACTGGTTAGCCGAACATGCCGGAAGCAGGACTACCGAAATCAGACCCTGAAGTAGCCGAGTGGATGTATGTTTATTGAGAAGAATTTTGCTACAAAACGAGAATAACCGAAAACGAGTAAAGCACAGAATGACTTTGAGAGGAATCAACAATCATGGACAGCAAAGTACCCTTGAAACAAGCAAAAACTGCTGCACCAGTCACCACAAAAGGTCTTGCAGAGTTGGATGTCCGCACTGGTATGCAGGCCGCTGCACTCAAACAAGCCGTAACCGATCACCTGCGCTATTCCATCGGTCGCTTGCAGGTGGTTACGACACCGCATGATTATTACTATGCGCTCGCCCTGGCGGTGCGCGATCGCATGCAGCAGCGCTGGATCAATACCAGCCAGACCTATTTTGATCTCAACCGCAAGATCGTCTGCTATCTCTCGGCGGAATTCCTCATGGGGCCGCATCTTGGTAATAATCTGCTGAATCTCGGCATCGAACAAGAGGCCCGTACTGCGCTGGCTGAACTCGGGCAGGATCTCGATACCGTCCTGGAGTGTGAGGAGGAGCCAGGATTGGGTAATGGCGGCTTGGGAAGGCTCGCTGCCTGCTATCTCGATTCACTGGCAACGCTGCAACGCCCGGCCATTGGCTATGGTATCCGCTATGAATTCGGCATCTTTGACCAGGAGATTCATGATGGCTGGCAGACAGAAATAACAGACAAATGGTTGCGCTATGGCAATCCGTGGGAGATTGCAAAACCCGAAGTTGTTTACTATGTCAATTGGGGTGGCCACACTGAACATTACCGCGATGTAGCGGGTAACGATCGTATACGTTGGGTGCCGTATCGGGTGGTAAAGGGCACTGCCTATGACACGCCGATCCAGGGTTATGATGTTAACAACTGCAACACCTTGCGGCTGTGGAGTGCCGAAGCGGTTGAATCTTTCAACTTCCAGGCTTTCAACATCGGTGATTACTACCAGGCGGTGGATGACAAAGTAATTTCTGAAACAGTAACCAAGGTGCTTTATCCTAACGACGAGCCGCAGATCGGCAAACGTCTGCGCCTGGGCCAGCAATATTTCTTCGTTTCCTGTTCGCTGCAGGACATGCTTCACATCTTGGATCTTGTTGGCGTGCCGATAGAGAATTTTGCGCAACGTTATGCTGTGCAGCTCAACGATACGCATCCATCCATCGGGGTAGCCGAACTGATGCGCTTACTGGTGGATGAACGGCAACTGGACTGGGATAAGGCTTGGGCTATCACTGTTCAAACTTTCGGCTACACTAACCACACGCTGTTGCCCGAGGCCTTGGAGACTTGGCCATTGTCGATGTTCCAGGCGTTGCTGCCGCGACATCTGGAAATCATCTACGAAATTAACCGTTATTTCCTTGATGAGGTACGTGCACGTTTTCCAGGCGATGATGCGCGTGTGGCAAGGATGTCCTTGATCGGTGAAGAGGGTGAGAAGTGCGTGCGCATGGCGCATCTCGCCACCGTCGGCAGTCACGCTATTAACGGCGTCGCCGCATTGCACTCTGATTTGCTCAAGGCAAGTGTGCTAAAGGATTTCTACGAGATGTGGCCGGAGCGTTTCGGCAACAAGACCAACGGCGTCACGCCGCGCCGGTTCCTAGCACTCGCTAACCCAGGATTGCGCGCTTTGCTCAATGAGGCGCTTGGCGAGCAATGGCCGGTAGATCTGGAGCAGTTGCACCAACTCGAAGCTCAGGCCGATGATGTTGCATTCCGGCGTGAGTGGCGTGCGGTCAAAGAAGCCAATAAGAAGCGCTTGGCCGACTACATCCGCGCACATACCGGAATCGAGCTTGATCCAAGTTGGCTTTTCGATATCCAAGTTAAGCGTATTCACGAATACAAGCGCCAACATCTGAACGTGTTGCATATCGTTACGCTCTACCGTCGCCTGAAAGAGAATCCAGCGCTCAAGATTCCACCGCGCGCTTTTATTTTCGGTGGTAAAGCTGCACCCGGTTATTTCATGGCCAAGCGTATCATCAAGCTCATCAATGCCGTGGCCGAGACAATCAACACCGATCCAGATGTAAATATGTGCATGAAGGTGGCTTTTGTACCCAATTTTAATGTCCAGAATGCTCAGCTTATCTACCCGGCTGCCAATCTGTCGGAACAGATTTCCACTGCCGGCAAAGAGGCTTCCGGTACCGGCAACATGAAGTTTATGCTCAACGGTGCGCTCACCATTGGTACACTCGACGGTGCCAACGTGGAAATACGCGAGGAGGTCGGAGCGGAGAACTTTTTCCTGTTTGGCCTTACCGCCGAGGAGGTAGAGCGGATTAAGCGTGAAGGGCACCGCCCGGCTGACTATGTTGCCAGTAATCCTGAATTGCGCGCAGTACTGGAACTCATCAACAGCGGACACTTTTCCCGCGGGAATGCCGAAGTATTTCGCCCTGTTGTCGATAACCTGATCTATTCTGATCCGTTCCTGGTACTGGCTGATTACGCCACCTATGTCGCGTGCCAGGAGCGTGTAAGTGCTGCATGGCAGGATAAGGAAAATTGGACACGAATGTCCATTCTCAATACCGCACGCAGTGGCAAATTCTCCTCTGACCGCGCTATCCGCGAATATTGTGACGAAATCTGGAACGTACAAGCCGTGACGGTGAAATTATAGGGTAGGTTGCCATGCAGCCACAAAATAAAGGGAGCATACAAGCGGAGAGTAACGTAGACGAAACCAACCTGGCCTCGGCGACTTACCATAAGACTTCGCCGCCTTTTACGATTAGGCCTGGAAGCCGCTTTCCATCCGGTGTTACTGTCAGCGCAGAAGGTGTGAATTTCTGCATCTTTAGTCGACATGCAGACCGGGCAGAACTGCTGTTGTATGCTGCTGCAGACAGTCCAATGCCATTTCAGGTAATTCTCCTCGATCCCGAACATAACCATAATTTTTTTTTCTGGCATGTATTCGTCGAGGGGCTGCCAGTCGGGACGCATTACACTTGGCGCATGGATGGACCCAGCGATACTGCCGCGACTGGAAGGCGTTTCTACCCTGGCAAAGAATTAATCGATCCCTGGGCGCAGGCGGTGAGCGATACGCTGTGGGATCGCAAGCGTGCCTGCAGTGAGCAGGATAGCGACTCGAAAAGCTTACGTGCCATTGTTGCCGAACCGCTCCCTCGGATCTCAACCGATACAACGTTGCGCTGCAAGCAGACCGACCTGCAAGGGGCGGTGATCTACGAGCTGCACGTGGGTGGCTTTACCCGCCATCCCTCCTCCGGGGTGGCTTACCCAGGCACTTTTGCTGCGCTCAAGGAAAAGATTCCCTATCTGCAGGCGCTTGGCGTGACTCACGTCGAGCTCTTGCCGGTGATGGCCTTTGACACGCAGGATATTCAGCCTGGTGTTGCAGCTCGTGGGTTGCACAATTATTGGGGTTACAGCACGCATAGTTTCTGGGCGCCGCATCCTGGCTATTGCATCGATCCAGTGCGCGCCACTCGGGAGTTTCGCGACTTGGTCGATGCTTTGCATGCGGCTGATATCTGTGTACTGCTCGATGTGGTTTTCAACCACACGGCGGAGGGTGGAGAAACTGGACCAGTGATCCATTTTCGGGGCCTTGCCAATGACATTTTTTACCACCTTGATGCCATTGACCGACGCCGTTACCTTGACTTTACTGGCTGCGGCAATACCGTGAATTGCAATCATCCGATGGTGACTGCATTTATCGTGCATTGTCTGGAATACTGGGTGGAGGTACTGGGGGTGGACGGATTTCGCTTTGATCTTGCCAGTGTTTTTGTACGCGGAGACAATGGCTTGCCGCTGGCTAATCCACCCCTGCCCTGGGCTATTGAGTCCTCGCGCATACTCTCCCAGGTTCCGTTGATCGCTGAGGCCTGGGATGCAGCTGGCTTATATCACGTTGGCGCTTTTCCTGGCATGGCCTGGTCTGAATGGAATGGCCGTTACCGGGATGTGATGCGTCGCTTTGTGCGTGGTGATCCCGGGCTCATTGGTGAAATGGCGACACGCATTTCTGGTAGCGCCGATCTCTATGCCCACGACAAGCGTAAGCCGACCAACAGTATCAATTTCATCACCTGCCACGACGGATTTACCCTCTACGATCTGGTGAGCTACAACAGCAAGCATAACGAGGCCAACGGAGAGGACAATCGCGATGGCAGCAACGATAACTTTAGCTGGAACTGCGGTGTCGAGGGCGAGAGCGACGATCCAGCAGTATGCAAGCTGCGCTGGCAGCAGGCGAAAAATCTACTGGCCATTCTCATGCTATCGCGTGGTGTGCCTATGCTGCTAGCCGGCGACGAAGTGCTGCATACGCAACATGGTGACAACAACGCTTATTGTCAGGATAATGAGTTAAACTGGTTTGATTGGCGGCTTACCGAGCAGAACCGCGACATGCTGCGTTATACACGTGAATTAATTGCGCTGCGTCGGCGCCATCCTAGCCTTACCAGCAATCGCTTCTTTACTGGCGCACCGATGCCCGGCCGCGATTGCGCGGATATCACTTGGCACGGAGTAAGACTCAACGAACCACTCTGGTATGATCCACAGGCGCGTATACTTGCTTTTACTATTGACGGTCAGCGCAAGGACGAAGAGGACCTGCACGTAGTACTGAATATGTCGGACCAGTCCTTGGATGCGCCTTTACCGCCCTTGCGTGCCCGATGTTGGCATCTGGCAATCGACACTGCCCAATCTTCCCCTGCGGATATCCTTGTTCGCGAGAATCAGATGCCAATAACTGGAGAATCCTGCCCGGTGAGGCCACGCAGTGTGGTTGTGCTCGAGGCACGTACATGAACAGCAGTATTATTCTGGTTGTCAATGCGGGTTCATCCAGTCTGAAATTTTCAGTGTTTCGCGTGGATGATGCCGGAAACTTGCAACTGGTTGTGCGCGGACAGATGGATGGTATCGGTACTCGTCCATGTCTGAAAGCAAGAAATAGTACAGGTACTATGCTCGTTGAATCCGATTTTACCATTTCGGAAGTTGCCACAGTGGGGGACGCAATTTCGCTCGTCGGTACCTGGCTGCGTGAGCGCTTGCAACATGAGTCGCTGCTTGCCGTTGGGCATCGCGTGGTGCATGGTGGCACCCAATTTTCCAGTCCTGTGCTGATTAATACAGAGATTCATACAATGCTGGAGCAATTGATTCCGCTCGCCCCTCTGCATCAGCCACATAATCTGGCAGCGATACGTGCAATACGTGAAAAGCAGCCGCAGGTACCACAGGTTGCGTGTTTCGATACCGCGTTTCACCGCGCCCACCCGCAGATTGCTGATCTTTATGCATTACCCTGGGAATATTATGAGTCCGGGGTGAGGCGCTACGGTTTCCACGGTCTCTCCTACGAATACATTACAACGATGCTGCCGAAGATCGCGCCCAAGATTGCGGATGGGCGGGTGATCGTGGCCCATCTCGGCAATGGGGCGAGTCTGTGCGCACTGCAAGCAGGCAAGAGTGTAGATTCGACCATGGGTTTTTCGCCACTTGATGGGGTTCCGATGGGAACGCGACCAGGTGCCCTCGATCCAGGGGTGTTACTACATCTCACCAATCAGTGCGGCTTATCGAGTGCTGAACTGGAAAAGCTGTTATACCAGGAATCTGGCTTACTTGGATTGTCCGGCATCAGCAACGATATGCGTATCCTGCTGGAAAGCCACGAATCACGCGCGGAATTGGCGGTTGAGTATTTCGTGCATTATACCGTCAAACAGATCGGAGCCCTTGCAGCGGTGCTTGGCGGAGTGGATGGCATGGTTTTCACAGCCGGAATTGGCGAGCATTCACCGGTGATCCGTGAGCGTATCCTGCAAGCTTGTGCCTGGTTGGGTGTATCGATCGATGCCGCTGCCAATGTGCGTGGTGGTCCGTGTATCTCGTCAGCGGACAGCAGGGTCTCAGTCTGGGTTATACCCACCAACGAAGAATTGATGATCGCGCGCCATACGCTGGCGCTGATAAACCATGGAAAGGGCGGCGGACAAGTTGAGTGACTGGATACCTCTGCTGCGTGATTTGCGCCAGTACCGCAAAGAGTGGTTAACACGTGATGTGGTTGCTGGATTCTCGGTCACTGCGGTACAGGTGCCCACGGCGATCGCCTATGCTAACCTCGCGGGCTTCCCGCCTGAAGTCGGTCTCTATGCGAGTATCCTGCCATTACTGGTTTATGCCTTGCTTGGTTCATCGCGACAATTGGTGCTCGGGCCGGATGCAGCTACCTGTGCGATGATTGCTGCGCTGCTGCTGCCGATGGCAGGGGGCGATCTGGAACATTACCTGAAGCTCTCAGCTGCGCTGGCGATCATGGCGGGCCTGTTGATGGTTTTCGGTGGGATGGCGCGCATGGGTTTCATCGTGAATTTTTTCTCACGGCCAATTCTGATCGGCTATCTCAACGGTATTGCACTCAGCATCATCGCCGGACAACTGGGCAAGCTGTTTGGTGTCGCGGTGGTGAACCGGGATTTCGGACCATCACTGCTGGAGCTGGCTGGACGCCTTGGCGAGACGCATGGTTACAGCTTGGGCGTGGGACTCGCCACTCTGGCGCTGCTAATCCTGACACGACGCTACGTCCCACGGGCGCCAGCGGCACTGATCGTACTGCTGGTCGCGAGTCTGATAGTGTTCCTGATAGGACTGGATACTCGTTCGGTCAAATTGGTTGGTGAGGTACCGTCCGGACTGCCGTCATTTGTTCTGCCCGGTCTCGGCTATGAGGGTGTGCAGACTATTTTTATGAGCGCGATCGGTTTGGTCATCGTTTGCTTCACCAGCGGCATGCTCACAGCACGAAGCTTTGCTGCGCGCAATGGCTATGGCATCAATGCTGATCAGGAGATGCGTGCATTCGGCTTAGCCAATATAGCATCGGGCCTGTGCGGTGGATTCGCCATTACCGGCGCTGATTCGCGTACAGCAGTCAATGATGCGAGCGGTGGCAAGACCCAATTAGTATCCGTGGTTGCTGCACTGACCACTACTGGGGTTGTGTTGTTTTTGACGCAGCCGCTGGGGCACTTGCCAGTACCAGCATTGGCTGCGGTGTTAATTTTTTCTGCATGGGGCTTGCTGGATGTGGTGGGCATGAGGCGATTGCGTACGATTGATCATTTCGAGTTTGGCTTATCTTTATTGACAATGGTAGGAGTGCTGATTATTGGCGTTCTGCCGGGGGTAGTGATCGCGATTTTGCTGGCGCTGTTGCATGTGCTCATTAAGATTTATCGGCCTGCAGATACGCTGTTGGGTATTGTTCCAAGGATGGAAGGCTACAATGATCTCAGTTTGTCAGAGGATGCACGACCGGTCCCGGGTATGATCATCTACCGCTTTGATGCTCCACTGCTGTTTTTTAATGCCGATTACTTCAAGGCACGAATATTGTCTCTGGTAGATGACGCTGAATCCAAACCACGCTGGTTTGTGCTCAATACTGAATCCATCAGCCAGATGGACATTACCGGCACACAGGCTATCGATGATCTGATCACCGAGCTGCAGAGCCGCGGCGTACGTCTAGTAGTTGCCCGACCGAAACTGTATATGCGTAAGTACAGTCAACCAATGGGGCTGGGTAAGAAGATTGGTGCAGAGAATATTTTCTTTTCCGTCCATTCTGCAGTCGAGACTATCCTGGAGCGGGAGGCACACGGCGGAGTTCCGGATGATGGCAATTGATGACTATTAATGAAAGGAGTGATGATCATGAAAAAGGCGCGTACCCATGAATCTCCAGAGAAGAATGCGAATACGCGCGATGAGGATAGATCCAAACTCAAGCGTAAGAATTACGAGAAGTTGTTGCGCGATCTGCAGGCAGAATTGTGCGTCGTGCAGAATTGGGTAATCGCTACTGGACAGCGCATTATCCTCGTGTTTGAGGGGCGCGACGCAGCTGGTAAAGGGGGCACTATCAAGGCGATCACTGAACGTGTGAGTCCACGCGTGTTCAGAGTTGTTGCCTTGCCAGCTCCTTCCGATCGTGAGAAAACGCAGATGTATATGCAGCGTTATATGGCGCATTTTCCTGCAGCAGGCGAGATCATCATTTTTGACCGCAGTTGGTACAACCGCGCTGGTGTCGAACATGTGATGGGTTTTTGTACCGAAGCTCAGCATCGCCGTTTTCTGGAACTGTGTCCGTTTATCGAGAAGCAAATCGTGGATAATGGCATCTATCTCATCAAGTACTGGCTGGAGGTCAGTGATGAAGAACAGGAGCGTCGTTTCCACGCGCGTATCGATGATCCCGTGCGTCAGTGGAAGCTGTCATCGATGGATTTGCCCTCTCGTGAGCGCTGGTACGATTATTCGCGTGCGCGTGATGAAATGCTGGCAGCGACTGACACGGATTTTGCGCCCTGGCACATCGTGCACTCCGACGACAAGAAGCGTGCGCGCCTGAATTTAATTGCACATTTTCTGAAACAGATCCCCTACGAGCCTATACCACACAAGAAAGTCAAGCTACCCAAGCGTATCACGAAGAACGCTTATGACGATCTGGCGACCATGGTCGACCGGCGCTGGATTCCGGAGGTTTATTGAATATTACGTGCTCACACGTATTTTTTTAATTAGCGCATTTACATAATCTATTTATGCATTAGCATTTAATGAAGGAGGTATTTTTTCCATTCACTATTTTGAGTGCCCCCGCGCCACATGGCGACTTCAAGGAGCTTATAGGAGTTTATCTATGTACATACAAGTTCTCACTGTTACCCTTGTCTTCGCTACTATCTCCATTCTAACTGGTTGCTCCAGGGAAACGTCTGCCCCACAGCAGCGTCCGGCGCCCGAAGTAACTGTAATGACCGTCACTCCTCGGAATATTCCCTACACGCCTAATTTCGTTGCCCAGACTGAAAGCTCGCGCCAAGTTGATATCGTCGCCCGCGTTTCAGGTTTTCTCGACCGCATTGCTTACCAGGAAGGTGAGCTGGTGAAAGAAGGGCAACTGCTGTTTCAGCTCGATCAAAAACCATTCAAGGCTGAGTTAGAAGCTGCTCGCGGTGTATTGCAAGCTCAGCAGGCGAGGTTTAGAACAGCGGATGCCAATCTCAAGCGTGTGAAACCGCTCACTGAACAGAACGCGCTTTCACAGGCTGATCTGGATCGAGCACAGGGAGAGTTCGACGCAGCGAGAGCGGCAGTGTTCGCAGCAAATGCGAAAGTGAAGGAAGCTGAACTGAATCTCGGCTATACAATTATACGCTCCCCCGTGACGGGTCTTGCAAGCCGCTCACTCCAGCGTGAGGGTACGTTTGTGAATGCGATGGCAGAAACCGCTAACCTCACCTATGTCGCTGCGATTGACCCAATCTGGGTCACGTTCAGCGTTTCACAGAACCAGATGGCACGTATACGCGAGGAAAGCGAAAAAGGATTGATTATTCGGCCCAAGAGTCAGGATTACGAGGTAGAGCTTGTTCTTCCTGATGGAAAACCGTTTGCGGAAAGAGGGAGGATTAACTTTGCCGATCCATCGTTCAGTCAGGACACCGGCTCATTCATGGTGCGTGCGGTGCTGCCAAACCCCGATAGAGAGCTCCGTCCTGGCATGTTCGTGACAGCATACGTGAAGGGCGGGCTGCGGCCGAACGCAGTTGTGGTCCCGCAGCTTTCGGTGCAGCAGGGTTCGAACGGTCATATCATGTACGTGATTAAGCCGGACGGTACAGCAGAGGTGCGACCGGTAGTGGTGGGTGACTACGTGGGTGAAAAAGACATTGTGATCCTGACCGGACTGCAAGCCGGCGATCGGATAGTGGTGGAAGGCATGCTCAAGGTGGTGCCCGGTCAGCCAGTCAAAATCATGGGGTCAGCAGCGGATAATGATAAAGCAGCAGCTAAACCAGCCACGGCTGTGCAGAAATAGGCGGGTGATCTTATGTTTACCCATTTTTTTATCGATCGACCGATTCTCTCGGCAGTTATCTCGATTCTGATTGTACTCGCGGGTGCGGTATCGATGTCTGTCTCACCGATCGAGCAGTATCCTGACATGGCGCCTCCGCAGGTCACGATCGACGCACGCTACCCCGGCGCTACTGCCGAGGTGATCGCAAACAATGTGGCAGCGCCTATCGAGGCACAGTTGAATGGGCTGGACAATCTGCTCTATTTCTATTCAACCAGTTCCTCGAGCGGTAACGTCCAGATCGTCGTCGTGTTTAATCAGGGCAGCGATCCTGATATCAATCAGGTCAACGTGCAGAACCGTCTGAGCCAGGCGATGCCCCAGCTGCCGCAGGTGGTGGTCGAGCAGGGAATCACGGTAGACAAGAAATCGCCTAGTATCATGATGGTGGTATCGGTTTATTCACCGGATGAGCGCTACGATGCCGCCTACATTGCCAATTACACCAACCTTTATGTACTCGATGAATTGAAACGCGTGCCCGGGGCGAACCGCGCGAAGACATTCGGTCTGCCTGACATTGCAATGCGCGTGTGGTTGCGTCCTGACCGCATGGCTCAGCTCGGCATCACGGTGAAGGAGGTAAGTAACGCGATCCAGAGCCAGAACCAGACCTTTGGCATTGGACAGCTCGGCGCCCCACCGGTGCCACCTGCTGTGGAGCAGCAGTATGTCGTGACAGCGCAGGGATTACTCACCAAGCCTGAAGAATTTGAGAACATCATCGTGCGTACCGCGAAAGAGGGCGCAGCTATCGTCCGCATCAAGGATATTGGGCGAGTTGAACTCTCCCAACGGGATTATTCTATGCCGAGCCGTATGAACGGCAAGACTGCGACAACTATCGGCGTCTATCAGCAGCCGGGTGCCAACGCAGTAGAAACTGCGAAGGGCGTGCGCAAGAAGATGGAGGAACTGAAAGCGAAATTCCCCACCGGTCTGGATTACAAGATCGTGCTTGATACCAGTCAATTCACCCTTTACTCAATCGATAAGGTCGTGCATACCTTCTTCGAAGCGGTGGTGCTGGTGGTGCTGGTGGTGTTTGTCTTCCTGCAATCGCTGCGGGCGACTGTGATTCCAATCCTGGCAGTACCCGTGTCCATCGTGGGTACCTTTGTCGGCATGTACCTGTTCGGATTTTCGGTCAACATGCTCACCATGTTCGGTATGATCCTGGCAATCGGTCTGGTGGTGGATGATGCTATCGTGGTGGTCGAGAACGTTGAGGTAAACATCACCAAGAAAGGGCTCGCGCCATCGGCTGCCGCAAAGGAGGCAATGACGGAAATTGCGGGGGCGCTGATCTCGATTGTGCTGGTGCTGCTTGCAGTTTTTCTGCCAGTTGCATTTCTCGGTGGGATGACCGGGTTGCTGTACAAGCAATTCGCGATCACCATTGCCATCTCGATGGTGATCTCAGGCATCATGGCGCTGACCTTGTCACCAGCGTTGGCTGCAATCATTATCAAGGCGCATCATGGCAAGAAGAACCGTTTCTTTCAGGTATTTGAAAATGCATTTGAGTCTCTCCAGCGTGGGTTTCTGGGCAGGGTTGCCCGCGTCATACAACTATGGCCGGTTTCACTTATCATGTTCGGTGCTGTGGTGATCGGTATTCTGGTGATGTTTCGTATCCTGCCGGCCAGCTTTGTGCCGGATGAGGACCAGGGTTATTTCTTTGTGCTTGCCCAGGTTTCCGATACGGCGAGTCTGAATGTCACAAGCCGCTTCAGCCAGGAATTGGAGCAAATTATGCTCAAGGATCCCGCAGTGCAGGATGTCGGCACGATAAACGGCTTCAGCTTCGTTGACAGTCAGCAGAACAACAGCGCTGTGCTCATGTTTGGTCTGTTGAAACCTTTTGAGGAACGCAAGGATGCAAGTCTGCTGTCATTCGATACATTGAAGCGGCTCAATGCTCAATTCGCCACACTCAAGGATGGTAAGGCCTTCGCTGTTAATCCACCTTCTATCCCAGGTTTGGGGACAACTGGAGGCTTCGAGTTCTACATTCAGAATCGCGGATCAGGTGATCCGCGCGCGACGGACGCTGCCCTCAAGGTGTTTCTTGCAAAAGCGCGTGAACGCAAAGAATTGCAGGCAGTGAACACCACGTTCAGCGCCAACAGCCAGCAGCTCTTCGTCGATCTCGACCGTAACAAGGCCGAAGTGCTGGGCGTACACGTGGCAGATGTCTTCAGCACGATGCAGGCCTACTTCGGCTCCCAGGTGGCAGGTCAATTCTCGTTGTTCAGCCGTGTGTGGTTTGTCATTATCCAGGCGGATGCGGATTACCGTGTGAAACCGGAGGATTTCAGCAAAGTCTATGTTCGTTCCTCAAGTGGCGCTAATGTGCCGCTATCGGCGTTAATCACTATCCGTTATGTCGTCTCGCCGAAGCTGATGACGCGCTTTAATGCTTTCCCCGCAGTGAAGATTACTGGCAGTCAGGCTCCAGGCTACAGCTCGGGTGACGCGATCCGGGTGATGGAGGAGGTGGCGCACGAAACGCTGCCCGGTGACTTTGCTTATTCCTGGGCAGGGCAAGCACTGGAGGAGAAAGGTGCAGGCGGAACTTCCTCATCGGCTTTCATCTTTGGCTTGATTGTGGTGTTTTTGCTTCTCGCCGCACAGTTTGAGAAGTGGACGCTTCCCATCGCCGTGGTACTTACCGTTCCCTTCGCGGTGCTGGGTGCGTTGCTGCTGACCTGGGTTCTCGGGCTGGAAAATGACGTTTATTTCCAGGTTGGCCTGGTGACGCTAGTCGGCTTGTCTGCAAAAAATGCAATTCTGATCTGCGAGTTTGCCATCGAGCGTGTCCGTCATGGTATGCCACCACGAGAGGCCGCTATTGAAGCGGCCGGGCTTAGGTTGCGTGCGATTGTAATGACATCATTTGCATTTATTCTCGGCTGTGTGCCGCTCGCAATTGCGACCGGACCCGGCGCAAACAGCCTGCGCGCGATCGGTACCGGTGTGATCGGCGGAATGCTCGCTTCTACCCTAATTGCAATTTTCTTTGTGCCGCTGTTCTTCTGGTTGCTGGAATCCCTCAGCGCAAAGTTTGCCAGCAAGAAAGCGGCAAGCGGTGGGCATGATGACGAGAGTGAGAGTACACCTGAGACTGTGTCTGCTCCGGTTCGTGCTCCTGTTTCCGAAGAGGGATTGCTAGCAAAACGGGAGGATAAGTAATATGCGCAACGTCATTCTTCCCTTGTTCATAGTTACCTTACTGAGTGCATGCGCGGTGGGCCCTGACTATCGACGCCCGGCAATTGAGACGCCAGAGAAATGGCGGGTTGACTATCCGAAAGCAGCGGAAGTTACAAATTTCGGATGGTGGACCCAGTTTGGCGATCCCGCACTTAACGCGCTTATCGAAACGGCGTTGAGTGAAAACCGCGATATCCAGGCTGCAGCTGCTCGGGTAGATCAGTTCATCGGTGCGTTGAATACTACCCGTGCACAATTCTTTCCACAGACCGGCTATAACGCGAGCATTAGCCAAAACCGCGCTACGGAAAAGTTAGCCGTCCTTCCGCCAGGTCGCGACCCTTTCTTTTCGCTTTATCGGGCGGCTCTTAATGCGTCATGGCAGATCGATCTGTTCGGACGCATTCGACGCCAGAGTGAGGCAGCCCGGGGGCAGGTACTAGCGAGCGAGCAAGGCCGCAGGGGTGTTATCCTTTCAGTCGTGACAAGTGTTGCGGCAAGTTACATCGGCTTGCGCGCGCTTGATCGCCAGCTTGAGATAGCGCGCGCCAGTGCAGCGAACTACGCAGAGACAATGAGAATTTTTGAACTCCGCTACCAATGGGGTGTTGTGTCACAGGTGGAGTTCTCCCAAATACAATCGCAATACCAGCTCGCACTTGCCACAATTCCGGGTATCGAGCAGCAGATCGTTGCACAGGAAAATCTTATCTCGATCCTACTCGGCCGTAACCCCGACTCTATCCCGCGTGGCAACACCATCGATGAACTCATTGCTCCGGTAGTTCCTCCAGATCTGCCTTCAACGCTGCTTGAGCGTCGACCCGATATTCAGGAGGCGGAACAGAATCTCGTGGCTACCAACGCAAATATTGGAGTGGCAAGGTCGTTATACTTCCCTACCATCACGCTCACGGGTCTTCTTGGCTCGGCAAGTACCGCATTCGGCAACTTCCTCACAGGACCAGCCAGTACCTGGTCAGTCGCTGCCGGGCTGGCAGGACCGATCTTTACTTTTGGTGCCATCACGGGGCAGGTGAGAACCGCCGAAGCAGTCCAGCGCGAAGCGATTGCTTTTTATCAGGCGACAATTCTAAATGCTTTTCGCGAGGTGAATGACGCACTCATTGGAGCAGTGAAGAAACGTGAGGAAGCCGAAGCTCAGGCGAAACGCGTCATGGCGCTTAAGGAATATGCTCGCCTCTCTCGGGCCAAATTTGACAATGGTTACGCGAGTTATCTCGAGGTACTCTTCGCAGAGAACCTGCTCTTCGATGTAGAGCTTGCCGCAGTACGCTCGAAGGCTGATCGTTACACTGAGCTCGTAAACGTTTACAAGGCGACAGGCGGTGGCTGGGTCGATGAGGCTGAGCAGCTCGCTCCGGAACCCCAGCTAAAGGGAGAGCAATCGGTGAAAGAAGGAAATTTACTAGCCCCATAGGTGATGGTTTTAATAACATTACGTTATAGAAATTTTAAAAATGGGAGGATATTCAATAATCTTATGCCAAATAAATCATGGAATTTGGATTTATTAACATATATGACAATTAATTTTAATACTATGCGATTAAATTTCTGATGGAAAAGGGCGTTTACTTTTCTTTATACATTGTAAATTTTCCAGTTACCTTACGATTGCAAAATATGTTATAGGCATATAAAAGATAATTTGTGCACAGTTTTTTAGACGGAATATCATTAAAGGAGACGAGTCATGGCGATTTCCCCCGATGCAGGCAAGCAGGCCTCAAAAGAGATACTCGTCGATGTGACGAGACTTGAAAGGGAGTATTACGAGCGCCGACCTGACCTGACAGACATTACCCAGTTAGTCAGTTTCGGTACTAGTGGGCATCGAGGTTCACCACTGCACGGATCATTCACTGAAGCACACATTCTGGCGATTACCCAGGCTATTTGTGACTATCGGCAAGGTCAGGGTATCAACGGCCCGCTCTACATGGGCAAAGATACGCACGCCTTGTCAGGACCAGCTCAACGTACCGCGCTGGAGGTACTGGCAGCCAACGGCATAACAACGATCATCCAGAAAGACGACGGTGTTACGCCCACCCCAGTTATCTCGCGGGCGATCCTCGTTTATAACCGGGAGCGTAAGGAGCAACTCGCTGACGGTATTGTCATCACGCCTTCGCATAATCCACCTGAGGATGGCGGTTTCAAGTACAACCCACCTCATGGTGGCCCTGCTGACGTCGATGTAACAAAATGGGTCGAGCAGAGAGCCAACGAGCTATTGCGCCAAGGGAATATCGGTGTCAAGCGGTTACCCTTTGCCTCTGCTATCAAAGCAACTACGACGCATCAGGATGACTTCGTGATGCCTTATGTCGAAGATCTGCGCAATGTTGTCGATATGGACGCTATCCGTGCGGCTGGCTTAAAGTTGGCCGTCGATCCGCTCGGCGGCGCTGCTGAACCCTATTGGGAGCCCATTAACGCTGTCTATCAGCTGGACATTACCGTTGTTAACCCGACGATTGATCCAGCATTCTCATTCATGACAGTCGATCATGACGGTAAGATCCGGATGGATCCTTCCAGTCCGTATGCCATGGCCCGACTTCTGGACCTGAAAGATCAGTATCGCATCGCCTTTGCCAACGACCCTGACGCCGATCGACATGGTGTGGTCGTTCCGTCTACAGGATTGATGAATCCCAACCACTACCTGGCGGTAGCGATTCGCTACTTGCTGACTCATAGAAAATGGTCTGACAAGGTGGTTGTTGGCAAAACTCTGGTCAGTAGCAGCATGATTGATCGAGTGGTCAATAAGCTGGGTTACCAGCTGTGCGAGACGCCGGTAGGCTTCAAGTGGTTTGTTCCCGGCTTGCTCAATGGATCGCTCTGTTTCGCTGGCGAAGAAAGTGCCGGAGCCAGCTTTCTGCGGAAGGACGGAACGGTGTGGACTACGGACAAGGATGGTCTGATCATGGATTTGCTTGCAGCTGAGATCACTGCCCGCACGAGCAAGGACCCGGGCGAGCATTACCAGGAGCTGCAGTCTGAATTTGGCACACTGCATTACACGCGGATCGACGCGCCTGCGACACCCGAGCAGAAGGTGAAGCTTGCAAAACTATCACCAGAAGCGGTTACAGCCCCAGAACTTGCGGGCGATCTCATCCGGATGAAGTTGACCAGGGCGCCTGGTAATAACGCTTCCATCGGTGGTCTCAAGGTTGTGACCGACAATGGTTGGTTCGCAGCTCGTCCTTCCGGCACTGAGAACATTTACAAAATCTACGCAGAGAGCTTTAAGAGTGAAGATCATCTCAACGCAATTGTGAACGAGGCTCAGCAGATCGTGAGCGATGCAGTCAGTACCGCATTGTAATTCTTTGATGCAGAGCATTCAGGCTGAACATCCTGCAAAGTCTACCAAAGAACGGATGAGCAAAACTGCGTAATGGCACGAGTGTTTCTACCGCTTGTCCACCCCGTGAATTTGATGCTTGAACTACCAAACTCTTGGAAGAAGGAACAAAAGGAGTCCGTCGTATCCTGGATGAGCGAATAGACGCGATCATTTTGATTTGCGTCGTTATACAGAAAGTAAATTAGAGGAGATTCTCATTATGACAAATATGACAGGAAATATTCCACCCCTCCCCGAACGTAATGCATGGAAAGCTCTAACAGCTCATTATGAACAAGTTCGCCACCTCCATTTACGAACGCTCTTTGCAGATGATCCCCAGCGTGGCGAGCACATGACGGCTGAGGCGGTGGGTCTTTTCCTTGATTACTCGAAGAATCTCGTCACTGACGAAACACTCAAGTTACTCATGCAGCTGGCCGAAGAAAGTGGACTTCGTCCCCGTATCGACGCCATGTTCAGCGGTGAAAAGATCAACATCACTGAGAGCCGCGCTGTATTGCACGTCGCCCTGCGCGCTCTGAAGGAGGCTTCCATCGTGGTGGACGGTGAGAACGTGGTTCCCCAAGTGCATGCCGTACTCGACAAGATGGCTGATTTTTCCGATCGCGTGCGGAGCGGTGTTTGGAAGGGACACACTGGCAAACGTATTCGTAACGTCGTCAACATTGGTATCGGCGGCTCAGACCTGGGACCGGTAATGGCCTATGAGGCATTGAAGTATTACAGCGAGCGGGCTATGACATTCCGTTTCGTATCGAATATCGACGGCACTGATTTTGTGGAAGCAGTCCACGATCTCGATCCAGCGGAAACGCTTTTCATTGTTTCTTCCAAGACTTTTACGACGCTTGAGACGATGACGAACGCACATACGGCTCGAGAGTGGCTGCTCGCCGCTTTCGGTGGGGACACCAAGTCGATCGCCAAACATTTTGTCGCCGTCTCGACGAACACTGCGGAAGTGGCCAAATTCGGCATCGATACTGCGCAGATGTTCGGGTTTTGGGACTGGGTTGGTGGACGTTACTCCATGACCTCAGCAATCGGTCTTTCCACCATGCTGGCCATCGGACCGGCTAGCTTCCGGGCCATGCTGAATGGTTTTCATCAGATGGACGAGCATTTTCGAACGGCTCCGTTTGAAAATAACCTGCCAGTACTGCTGGGCTTGCTCACATTGTGGTACACCGATTTCTTCGGTTCCCAGGCTGTTGCCGTGTTGCCCTATGAGCAGTACTTGAAGCGGTTTCCTGCCTATCTGCAGCAATTGGTGATGGAAAGCAACGGCAAGCAGATTACGCTCAATGGATCCCGGGTCACCTATAACACGAGCCCAATCTATTGGGGCGAACCGGGAACCAACGGTCAACATTCGTTTTACCAATTGCTTCATCAAGGAACCAGCCTTATTCCTTGTGATTTCATCGCCTTCATTGAAACACTTAACCCGCTTGGACGGCATCACGATATGCTGCTGTCGAACGTCTTTGCCCAATCAGAAGCCTTGGCTTTCGGCAAGACCATTGAACAAGTGCAGGCCGAAGGCACACCCGATTGGCTTGTGCCACACCGGATCTTTGAGGGCAATCGTCCGTCCAATACCATTCTTGCCCAGCGACTCACACCGGAGGCGCTTGGCAAGCTTGTCGCTCTCTACGAACACTCAGTTTTTACCCAGGGCGCGATTTGGGGAATCAATCCATTCGACCAGTGGGGAGTGGAACTGGGCAAAGTACTGGCTCAGCGCATCATCCCGGAGCTTGAAAGTAAGGTAGAACCTGCACTCGGGCATGACAGCTCAACCAATCAACTGATTCGTCGCTATCGACACTTCAAAGAGATCTCCTCATGAGCTCAATCGCAAAAGCTAGAATATTTGATCCAGGCCGCGCTAGATAACATGAATATATTTACAAATCGAATAACGTATTTCACCCAGCGAAGAAACATTTTTATTCTTACGTGTTAGCACGTATTTTTTTAGCTTACATATTCTAATAATCTATTTGAATAGCAGGACTTATTAAAAATGGGCGTTTAATCTTCCTATAAACAGCAACAATTTTATAATCAGGCGACGTATGTTGCGTTTTCTGAGTTCGCTTTTCACAGGTACATCCGAGCAGAAGAAAGGTTTGCCTGAAGATTTGATCGAGAAAGCCATCGAGCGCACAGTAGATGGGACGGATCGACGTATCCGTGCCATCGGGCAATATCGGAAACGGCTTCATCAACCCGTTGAACTAACCATCGATCATGTAATTTCTACTGTTGATGCCTTGCCTGCGCCGATAGAAATCAGTCCGCGAGCATTTGGCCAGGATTCGTGTTTACGCGCGTTCTTCGTTTCGACCGACCACCTGCGCGAAGTTTTCGGCAACTTCAAGACTGTACGCGATTATCTGACGGATTTGAACGGACCTCTTCCCGAGCAGATTTTCGGTCTGCTGAGTATGGTGATGGAGGAGCGTAAAGTATTCGGGGTAGAACTTGTTGGTGAAACCCTGCGCCGGGAGGTGATGCAAGTCACCGTTAATTTTTCCAATCATCGTTACCTTGGACCCACTAGCACTGAGCTGGATACCCGCCGAGAACTTAAGAAACGCGCCTTCGATTTCCTGATCGAAAAGGCTCTGGAGCGTATCGCGGGCGAACGGAGCAAACGGAGGGAGTTAGATCGTCAATGGTATCTCCTGCAACAAAAGCTCAATACCATGAAGGCAGGAAATTGGGGACTCGATCCGATGCTGACAGATCATGAGCAGCAGCATCCTGACTTGGCTGCCTTGGAAGCGGAGATTGAGGTAATCGAGAGGGAACTTGGACAGTTTCATACCGATAATCTTGGTCTGGAAGAGAGTCTTGCAAGCGTGATCGATACTTTGAGTCATCCTGCAACCTGGCTTGCATCTCGTGAGATCCGGCTGCGCCTTGATTCCATGGGAATCAAGATTGAAGATTCATCAACGGTACCGTCAAAGGAAATTGTTTTAACTGAGATTTTTTCAGGAACGGGGGAACGGAGGATCGTACTGTTGGGACATATTGCACGAACGGATATACCCGAACCAGCGAGTGTCTGGCGAGAAGCGCAGCGCTACCTGTAAGCATGGCGCTGCGTGCTATGACAGTTGATCATAAGGGTGTGCATTGCCACTGTAAAAAATGGAAGAGGTGTGTTGTACCTCTCGTTTGAGGGTACTGGCTGGGACAAAGCCTCATATGATTCAGGCACAACGGTTATTCCAGCTAGGACTACCAGAGTGATCTTTTTAAATCCATTATTAGGAGGAGAACATGACCGATAATGAGAAAGACCTTGGCGTCGCGATGGCACTTTTAGAGAGATTCACGAAAATGACGCTTCCAAGAGCCCTTGAAATCAAGGAAAGAGTTGACCGCGGAGCGCTATTATCACAGAGGGATATCGATTTTCTGCAACAATTGGCTGAGCGAGCTGAAGAGATTAGACCTCTCGTGGAACGGCATCTGGAATACCAGCACGTGTATGCACAGGGAGTGCATCTCTATAAAGTGATTACTGAGCGGGCGCTTCTCAACGAGGAAGGATCAACACCCTCCACCTAGATTTAATTGGTTTAGGGAAACCTGAATAAGTGTCTGCGAGTTGAAGTCGGTGTAAGGCAGCGGAGCGAAGTATTGAATCATTCATCAGGAATCTTTGTTGTATAAACCAGGGGGTTAAATCAATGAAGACAACTATACGGTGGCCATCTCTATTTGTATTTATGATTCTTGTGCTTCTGGGAAATTTCGTTCAATCCTCGGAGAATCACTCGCCCATTCCTTTGGCGGAGGAAGATCGTCTTGCGATTGAGAAGTATCTGGGAAAGGGGGTTGTCGGACAAGCTATTCCTGTACCGGCGCTTGCTGATACCAGCCGGTATCTGAATATGAGCACTGGTGCTCGAAACTATCGCCTCGTGAGCGGGCCGGATACAGGTAAAATCGAGCACCATCAACCTACCTTGCTGAAACAGGGCGCTAACGAGACTGCCTGGCGATATGACACGGGAGCCAGATTCATTTTTTCTATCGTTGCGAAGGCTGATGGGGATTACGTTGTGACTGGTGTTACAGATAACGAGGAAGGTGTCATTACGAAGTATTCGCCTGCCGAACCTTTAATGCTGCAAGGGCTGGCCCCAGGTGAGGAGCGCAACATAAAGGTCGGAATGAAGGTTTTCGAATTGAGCAATCCAGACAAACAAACTTATACGGGTACGCTGAACATCGGTTATCGCTACGTCGGTGCCTATAAAGTCACGGTACCGGCAGGCAACTTCGATGCCGTTCTAGTTAAGTGGACTTTCAAAGGAAAAATAGGCCCTGCCTCACTTAATGATACCCAGTACAGATTTTTTGTAGCAGATGTCGGCGTGGTTGCAGCCGTTGAGCAAATGGATGTTTCAGCCATGCTCATCTATAACAAACAGAGGAAAATTGCCAGAGTGCTAGTTGACAAACCGAAATCCTGACAAGGTCATCTTGCATACCTTGAGGACAAGCGGCAATTGAAAGCAGATCGTTACTGCATTTTTCCACTTTGTTCCCTGTCGTATGGCTCGCGATGGGGTGCAACGGTATGTTAGGCCAACGGTTTTATCTTTTACGACCATAACGGGTAAACCACGGAACCTTGCTGTTGTTACAACGGCTGGATGATATCGTGCAAAGTTTTTTTTCTAATAGAGAGTAGGAATTGGAAATTAAATTACGTAGGGTAAATTAGAGATGAATTTCGTTCACTTTGCTACTGATATTGCCCATGTTTCTGGTTTTTCTGCACTAGGGTTATTCATCGGTCTGCTGCTTGCCTTTGGGGTTGGTCGGTATATAGGTGTTCGGTGGTTGCCGGAGTCGGAAAGTGAACGCACTTCCTCAGGGCTGCTCGACAGTGCCATCTTTGGATTGTTAGGACTGCTCATTGCTTTCACCTTCTCCGGGGCCACTTCACGATTTGACTACCGCAAAGAGATGGTGATCACTGAAGCAAATACCATCGGGACAGCTTATTTCCGCTTGGATTTATTGTCAGTCGAGACGCAGCCGTCACTGCGCGCTTTATTCCGGCAATACCTGGATGCCCGTCTGGAAATTTATCAGAAATTACCTGATCTGAAGGCTTCGGAAGTAGCCTGGGTACGTGCGAATGCGCTGCAAGGCGAAATTTGGTCTGCAGCTGTAAAAGCTTGTGAAATAACAGACTCGGTGCCAACTACCAATCTGTTGTTAACGGCGTTGAATGAAATGTTCGACATCGCTATGCAACGCACTGTTGTTGCGTTAGAGATGCACCCACCGACAATCATTTACGTGATGCTATTTAGCCTGGCTTTGATCAGCGCGGGATTGGCCGGCTATTCGACAGCAGGCACCGCGAGGCATAGTTTGACTCATATGGTGGTATTCGCCGCCATCATCGCGAGCACTATCTATGTGATCCTCGATATCGAATATCCCCGTTTAGGTCTGATTCGGGTCGATTCCGTGGATCGGGCACTGGTAGGGCTAAGAAAAAGTATGGAAAAAATTTGAAAATCAAAAAGTGCCAGATAAATTGAAGGATGCTGCTACAGGTTACAGATGGCGTTATCGTTATTTATTACTAGAAAATAAAGGTCAATTAAATCAATAGATAATCTGTGTGGGCAGCAGCTGACTTTGCAGATTCCCCTCTTTCTAAAAACACGTAGTTGCAAGCTAAATGCATTCTATGGCTGAAGGCAGAAATGCAACCAATCTCTAAAAAATATTACATGGATAGCTTGAATCCAAAAAAATTCCTACGTGTCTATACGTATTCTTTTAATTATTGTATTTCGGTAGTCTGTTGAAATATCAATGCATAATAAAAAGTGCTTTTGTTTTTTTCTATATATCAGGATCTTTTGCAGATCGAGTTAGGAATACTGACTAATCAGTCAGTAACGATGGCGCTTAGTGCATGGATTTGGCACGTTTGCTTCATGTTCCTCATCTTAGACATTGGAGGATAAAAACATGGCTAAAAAGACATGTACACCTGTTAACCACCAAAGCGAATACGACATTACCTCGCGAGATAATTTCAGCCTTGAGTCTTGTGAAGCGATGATTCGCAATACTGCATTTTACTTCGAAGCAAAGCGTGCCTGCACTCTTGGATTTGATCTTGATTGCAAGCTTGTGGCTGCAGTTGAACTTAAGCGCAGCATGCGTAAATCATAGGAGTCAGTATGAAAACCAAATCAAAACCGATAGGAGAATCACTATGAGAACCAAATTAACGATTTGCTTAATTTTGATCACAGTTTCAGCATCGATGCTAATCGGTTGTGAATCTCCTGGCAGCAAGCAAGTTAATCCAGCGGCTGCGGCTGAAATCGATCGTGAAGTCGATATTGCTTTGGCGCAGCTTTTTCAAACGACGCCTGAGGCTAGAGATTTAGCGGCACGTGCGAAAGGTATTCTGGTGTTTCCAAACATTCTCAAGGCAGGATTTATCGCAGGGGGTCAGTATGGGAAAGGCGCTATGCGTAAAGGAAGCAGGACAGCTGGTTACTATAACATTGTTGCTGCCTCGTACGGTTTGCAAGCAGGAATACAGTCGTTTAGTTATGCAATGTTTTTCATGAACGATGAGGCGCTTAATTATCTCGAAAACAGTGCTGGATTTGAAGTCGGCTTAGGCCCGAGTGTCGTCGTTGTGGATGCTGGGGTGGCCAGAACATTAACGACTACGACGCTCAAGGATGATGTCTATGCATTTATATATGGACAGCAGGGTTTAATGGCTGGCTTGGGTTTGCAGGGATCAAAGATTACCAGGATTACTCCATAACCGGATTACAGCCTATAGCTAAAGGAGATGGCCTATGAAGACCGATAGACAAATGAAAATAGGGATAGCATTGTATTTGATGATCTTGATCCTGATTCTGATCCTGATTGCGCCATTGGCTTGGGCACAGAAGGAATCGCCGGGGGAGTCAGAGCCTTCGAAGATTTCATCAACAAATTTGCCATTAACCGAGGAGCAAGCAGCAGCCAAGGATATACTTAAGCGCATGGCCGAATTTTTGGCAAAGGCACAGAAGTACAGTGTTAACGTCAAAGCGAGTTATGAAGTGTTACAAGAATCCGGTCAGAAGATTGAATTTGGCGAGAACCGAAAAGTTATCGTAAATCGCCCTAATGGATTGCGCGTAGAAGCGGAGCATAGTGATGGTGAGAAACATTTTGTCCTGTATGACGGCAAGGAAATCACAGTGTTCACTCCGGCAGAGGATGTTTATGCCCAGATAACCAAAATCGGCGGAATTGATGAAGCGGTTATGTACTTCCTCAGAGATCTCGGCATGAGATTGCCACTTGCCATGCTCTTAACAAGCCGATTACCAGAAGAACTCGATCGCCGCACTCAAACACTCGATTATGTGGAAGATACAGTTGTTGATGGGAAGCCCGTTCATCATTTGGCAGGGCGCACTGAAACGGTCGATTATCAAGTGTGGATTACCAAAGGGGCCAAACCACTGCCACTTCAGATAGTGTTGACTTACAAGAGTGTAGAAGGTCAACCGGATTACCGGGCAAACTTTTCCAATTGGGATCTGAACCCTAAGATCAAAAATACCCTCTTTGCATTTACTCCACCTAAGGGGGTGCGGAAGATTGCCTTTGCCGCACAATTGCCCAAAATTGCACATGAAGGACCAGCTAGCGAAGCACAAACAGGAGAACAGAAATGAGAACCAAACCTTACTTAATCATTCCAGTTATCACGGCTGCATTCATTTTTCTTATCGGCACCGTGCATGAGGCTGCCGCCCGTATAGGCGGTGGCGGAGGTGGAAGAGCATCTGCTGGTGGTGCAAGGGCGGGCGGTGGTGGAGCTAGGGCGGCCGGTGCTGGTTTTTCCCGCAGTGGGGCCGCAGCAAGCGGCAGTTTCTCATACGGCTCATCCAGAGCAGCAACAGGAAGAGCCGGAGCTCAAGCCGCTTCTGCATCAAGAACAGCTAGTCGATCGCAGGCTGCGCAGACAAGGGCCACGAGCAGGGCAGAGACCCGAGAAGGACGCCAGGGAGGTTATACAGAACGTACCGATATTCGCCAGCAGGAACGAACCGCGCGGGCGGGTGAGCGGACTGAACGAGCGGGGGAACGTACGGAACGCGTTCAAGCTAGAGCGGATACCAGGGAGAGCTATGCGGGGCGCTATTATGATGATCATGGGCACTACCATGATGATGACGACTGGGATGACGGCGAAGTCGCAGCTTTAGCGATTGGTGCTGCAGCGCTGGGTGCGATGGGCGGGTATGTAGCAGGTCAATCAACAGCGACGCCATCCTCAACCGTTGTTTACAGTGCACCTCCATCGTCGGGTTATGCTAGTCTACCTTGCGCTCCCTACACGACTGTGGTTCAGGGAGTGACCTACTATCAATGTGGTTCTAACTGGTACACTCAGGCCTATGGGGGCAGTGGCGTTACATATATGCCTGTACCAGCACCTTATTAAGCAATCGATGGAGGGAGCTGGCTACTTTCGATTAAGTAGATTAAGTATATTGGAAGATCAAATCTTTTATTGGGTTGGGGTAATACACCGACTCCTGATGTAATCAAAAGCTTGCTGCCGGTCAGTTACCTTGAAACCTTCTGGTCGCGCTGTTCTCATTTATTGGCCACGAACTCGAATGAGTAAGCTTTATCGGTATGAAAGCTTAAGGATAGTTCGTTTAGCAGCAGCGATGCTTGCGCTAGTTGCTTTAGGTGCTCAAGGACAGGTTATCGAGCCGCGCACTTATACCAATGCGCCTGTAGGACTAAATTTTCTGGTCACGGGTTATAACTTTATCCAAGGCGGCGTGGGTACCGATCCAGCCCTACCAATTGAAAATACCAAGGTTGAGATTCATTCTACATTTTTTGCTTACGCTCGCTCTTTAGATTTCTTTGGTAAGTCCGCCAAATTCGATGTGGTACAGCCTATTTCTTGGGCTTCGGGCAGCGCCACAGCTAAGGGTCAATTTCGAGATCGAGAAGTATTTGGACCTGCCGACACAAGATTTCGCTTTTCAGTCAATTTCTTTGGCGCACCTGCACTTTCTATGAAAGATTTTGTAAATTATCGACAGGATACAATTATCGGCGCCAGTTTGGAGGTGACCGCGCCTAGCGGTCAGTATAACGGAGACAAGCTCCTCAACATCGGCAACAACCGCTGGTCGATCAGGCCAGAGATTGGGATTTCCAAGGCTCTGGGGTCTCTGATACTGGAGCTTGCCGGAAGCATCCAGTTTTACACAAAAAACGATGATTTTATCGGTAGCAGAGTTCGCGAGCAGGATCCTGTTTATTCTCTGCAGGGACACCTTATCTACAGTTTTGGAAATGGTATCTGGTTTGCGGTGGATGGCTCCTTTTTCACCGGTGGGCAGACCATTGTGGACGGTGTGAAAAGTGGCAGCAAGCTAGAAAACTCACGGGCGGGTGTGACGCTTTCGCTACCTGTGAACCGACATAACTCGGTCAAGCTTTTCTTCAATACCGGTGTCTCAGTTCGTACTGGTAGCGATTTCAACGCGGTTGGAATTAACTGGCAATATCGCTTTGGTAGCTGGTAGCGATATAAATTGAGACATCAGGGAGTAATGATATATCCAGGATTTCCCCGAGTATTGCACTATAAACTCATTGCAAGGATTAGGTGCCTCACAACTACGCACCGAGAACACATCAAATTCTGCGTTGGCAATGCTGCATTGAGTCTGAATGTATGGCTGATGAGCTTTTCATTGATAAATCAAATTATGTAATTTGAATTTAAAAAATTTTGATGACTTTTTCATAAAGATTATTCCTACGTGTTTATACGTATTCTTTCAATTAGCATATTTTAATAATCTATCTATATAAACATCAGATTTCAATAAAAAAAGGCGCAAATTATGCAATCTAATCAGCAGACGAATCAGCTTTCTCGCTTTCCCGATTTCTTCGTGGTAGGTGCACCGCGCTGCGGCACTACATCATTCTGCCGCTACCTCGCACGAAACCCGCAGATATGCTTCTCGCAGCCGAAAGAAACATATTTCTTTAGTCGACTTGATAATGATTTATCCGAGAATGAATTGCGGCGGAATTACCTAGATAGCTATTTCCCCCATTACACTGCTGATTGTCGCGCCGTAGGTGAGGGCACCGTGACTTACCTCTACCAGCCCGAGACTATCAAACGGATTCAATACTTCAATCCTAGTGCACGGTTCATCGTCTTAGTTCGCGATCCACTTGCAATGCTACCATCGTATCACCAGCGATTGCGATATCTGCTGCAAGAGGAAGAATCGGATTTTGAGAAAGCGTGGGCGCTCCAGTTGACGAGGGCGCGAGGGGAGAATGTTCCAAAGCTATGTCTCGATGCCCGGTTGCTGGCATACAGTGAGATTGCAAAGTTTGGCGCGCAAGTGCAGCAACTCTATGCCATCGCGGGACGTGAGCGGACACATGTGATCGTTTTCGACGATCTCGTGACTGATCCGCTCGACGTCTATCGGCGTGCTCTGGAGTTCCTTCACGTCGATTACGACGGACAGACGCGCTTTGAGCGGAAATACCAGAGCCGTATGTATCGGTACCGTTGGCTTCAGCAGTTGCTTTACCTGCCAGTGATGCGTCATGGAAAAGTAATCGATACTCTGCAGCGCTGCCTATCCAATTACAACCAGGATGGTTCAAGGCGCCGGAATCCTGTCAGTCGGTTGGCTGGTTGGAACACGATCACTGAATCACCGGCACCGCTGTCACCCAGGATGACTGCCATTGTGCGCGAGACGCTGCAAGCCGACGTCCAGCTCCTATCCAGTTTAATCGATCGCGATTTGAGTTCCTGGCTTGCCAGAAAAAGAGATCATGCTACCTATCACTTACTGCCGCATTGGAATAGTCCGACATTTGATCCGACAAAGGCAGGCTACCAGCATAGCAAAAGTTTAATTCCGAAGTCGGGGTAACAGCAACAGTCGATATCCATTGCTTGAGTAACTTGGCTAAGTTATCTGCATGTTTTGATAAAACGGGGGATCAAATGTCGATTCAGAAAAATAATATAGAAAAGAAGCGGTTGGAAGAATATAACCAGCATAGCCAAACGGAAGGGATTGAGGGATTGCCATGGAAGAAGTGGGGCCCTTATCTCTCGGAGCGACAATGGGGTACTGTGCGCGAAGACTACAGCGAGGGGGGAGACGCCTGGAATTTCTTTACTCATGATCATGCCCGCTCACGCGCCTACCGCTGGGGTGAGGATGGCATCGCTGGAATTTCTGATGACAAACAGCGACTCTGCTTCGCATTGGCTCTCTGGAACGGGAAGGACCCCATTCTGAAGGAGCGTCTGTTCGGCCTTACCAACAGTGAAGGCAACCACGGTGAGGACGTGAAAGAGTATTACTTCTATCTCGACAGCACGCCGACGCACTCGTACATGAAGTATCTTTACAAGTATCCTCAGGCAGCTTATCCCTACGCTGATTTGGTGGAAACGAATCGCCACCGTTCACGGAACGAGTTTGAGTATGAATTGATCGACACTGGTGTTTTCAATGACGACCGCTACTTCGATGTCTTCGTGGAGTATGCCAAGGCCGGCCCGGAAGATATCCTGGTGAAGATTACGACAGTCAACCGGGGACCGGACGCGGCCGAACTGCACCTCCTGCCGACGCTGTGGTTCCGCAACGATTGGTCATCGTGGATTGCGCCATCCAATAGATCTCCTGAGAAACCAGACATCAAGCAGATCGAGGCAGCTTTGGGCACAAACGCGGTGAAAGCAAGGCATCCGCTGCTGGGTGAATTTGTCCTTTCCTGCGAAGGCGAGGTACCACTGCTTTTTACTGAGAACGAAACAAACCATGCGCGCCTTTTTCCTGGGCAAAAGAACGAGAGCCCGTACGTCAAGGACGGTATCAACGACCTTGTGGTGCAAGGCCGACAAGAGGCAGTTAACCCAAATAAGCAGGGTACCAAGGTCGCAGCCCACTACCACTTCAATGTCGGTGCCGGTCAGACCGCAGTGATCCGTCTGCGGCTGTCTAAAATTTCTCCGGATATTTCCCTGGATCAAAGCGGCAAGCTTTTTGGCAAGGATTTTGATACTGTCTTCGCTGACAGACTTTGTGAAGCCGATGAATTGTACCAGTCTGTGACGCCACCATCAGTGAGTGAAGATGTTGCAAATGTGATGCGCCAGGCCATCGCCGGCATGTTGTGGAGCAAGCAGTTTTTCTTCTTCGACGGTGACAATTGGCTGGACGAGCATAACTCTAACCCCCTTCATTCCGGATATCGAAACGCCCGTAACTCGGAGTGGTTCCATATGCTGAATGAGGACATTATCTCTATGCCGGACAAGTGGGAATATCCCTGGTATGCAGCCTGGGATCTGGCTTTCCATACGCTGCCACTTTCGATCGTAGATCCTGGTTTCGCCAAAGAGCAAATGAAACTAATGCTCCGCGGAGTTTACCAGCATCCCAGCGGCCAGATCCCCGCATATGAGTGGAACTTCAGTGATGTGAATCCCCCAGTCCATGCCTGGGCAACACTCTTCTTGCACCGCACCGAGCAGGCCCTGCGCGGTGAGACAGACGTCGCTTTTCTCAAATCGGCATTTAACAAGCTGCTGCTGAATTTTACCTGGTGGGTGAACCGCAAGGACCGTTTCGGCAAGAATGTCTTTGAAGGCGGCTTCCTCGGCTTGGACAACATCGGCATCTTCGACCGCAGCGCACCACTGCCCACGGGCGGCAACCTGGAGCAGGCGGATGGCACGGCGTGGATGGCTCTGTTCAGCCAGAATATGCTGGAGCTCGCGATCGAGCTCGCAACCTATGATCCTTCCTATGAAGACATGGTACCCAAGTTCATAGAGCATTTTTTATATATCGCTGCAGCGATGAACCGGCCTGGTCAGGAGGGTATGTGGGATGAGGAGGACGGCTTCTACTACGATCTGCTGCGGCTCCCCGACGGAACGGCTACACGACTCAAAGTGCGCTCGATAGTAGGGCTCATGCCGCTATGCGCTACAACTGTAATCGAGGAGTGGCAGCGGGAGCTCATTCCGCGATCGATGATTTTTCTGCAAGAACGTATGCAGCGGATGCCCGAGCTTCTCGAGACCATTCATCCTGTGGGATCGACGCATCGTGGCGTGGCTGAACGTGGTGTGCTCGCGCTGCTTAAGCCGGAGCGGCTGCGCCGGATTCTCACGAAGATGCTTGACGAGAATGAGTTTTTGAGTCCCTATGGCATTCGCTCGCTCTCCAAGTTCCACGAGCAGCATCCATATGTGTTTCATGTGCAAGGTCAGGAGTACCGGGTGGATTATCTGCCGGCTGAATCGAACACCGGCATGTTCGGCGGCAACTCCAACTGGCGTGGTCCGGTCTGGATGCCGGTGAATGTACTTATCATCCGCGCTCTGCTGAGTTTTTATCTTTATTACGGCGATAACTTCAAAATCGAATGTCCTACGGGATCGGGCAAAATGATGAATCTGTTCGAGGTAAGCAAGGAGATCGCCGATCGGCTCGCCCGCATTTTCCTCAGGAATGAACAAGACAGGCGCCCGGTGTATGGGGATACCGAAAAATTCCAGACTGATCCCAACTGGCGTGATTACATCCTGTTCTACGAGTATTTTCATGGCGACAATGGTGCGGGATTGGGTGCAAGCCATCAGACCGGTTGGACCGGCGTGGTGGCCAAAACCATCCAAGTGTTTGGATTTCTTGACGCTAAACGGCTCCTAGAAGTGGGCAGACAGGCCGCGTTCAAGAAAGGCAATGTATGAATGATTGGCCAAAGTACCCGCTGATCTATGAGATTAACACCTGGGTGTGGCTAGGTGAGTTGGGCCGAACATATCGGAGATCTCTGACCCTTGCTACGATTCCTGATGAAGAATGGGATACTCTTGCTGCTCATGACTTTGATGCGGTCTGGCTGATGGGTGTGTGGGAAAGAAGTCCTGCCGGCATCGCCATTTCGATGCGGAATGAGGGGCTGCTTGCGGATTTTCGTCGTGCCCTCCCGGATTTTTCGCCGGAGGACAATGTTGGCTCACCCTATTGCGTGCGGCGCTATGTGGTGGATCGATACCTGGGAGGTCCGGAAGGGCTGGTGATTGCCAGAAGCAAGCTTGCTGAGCGAGGAATACGTTTGATTCTCGACTTTGTTCCGAACCATGTCGCTCCTGATCACCCATGGGTGCTTGAGCATCCCGAGTACTTCATTCAGGGAACTCAGGAAGATCTGAGACGTGATTCCCACTCATTTGTATCTATCAACGGCAGTGTATATGCTTGCGGACGTGACCCTTACTTTCCAGCCTGGGAAGATGTGATCCAGCTGAATGCGTTCAATGTCAGTCTGCGTGATGCCGCAATTGCAACTTTGCGTGATATCGCGGCTCAATGCGATGGTGTGCGCTGCGACATGGCCATGCTGCTGATGAATTCCGTTTTCCAGCGAACATGGGATGATCGCGCGGGTCCAACTCCAGAAGTAGACTACTGGCTGCAAGTAATCCCGGCGGTCAAGAAGGGCAATCCGCAGTTCCGGTTCATTGCCGAGGCTTACTGGGATATGGAATGGGCGCTGCAGCAACAAGGCTTCGACTATTGCTACGACAAGCGTCTTTACGATCGCCTTGAGCATGATTCTGCCGAGAGCGTGCGGCTGCATCTCTGTGCCGATCTGCCCTACCAGGAGAAGCTCGTTCGCTTCATTGAGAACCACGACGAACCGCGCGCTGCTGCAACGTTTACTGATCAGCATTTGCGGGCCGCTGCGGTAACCTTTGCGACGCTGCCTGGCGCCAGACTGTTTCATGAAGGACAATTCGAGGGACGCCGAGTGAGACTCCCCGTGTTCCTGCGTCGCCGTTGTGATGAAATGCCAGACCAGAATCTTCAGCAATTCTACTACACTCTTCTTGAAATCCTTCGCAGCAAAGACTTTCGGGAGGGGGAGTGGAGACTGTGCGAGCGGATTGGCTGGCCGGACAATGACAGCTATCTGAATGTGGTCGCCTGGTGCTGGCAAAAAGGAGTCGATCGCCACTTGATCGTCGTCAATCTTTCAGCAAGCCGTTCTCAGGCGCAGGTTAGACTACCGTGGACAGATCTCTCCGGTCATTTCTGGCAACTGACTGATCCGCTCCAAAAAATGGTGTTTGATCGGGTGGGTGATGAACTTCAAACATCGGGTTTGTACGTAGACTTGGAACCGTGGGGTTATCACGCTCTTCATTGCAAGCAAAGCTGATCGATAATCACCCAATACGGAGGTAAACATGGTTTCTCCCAAGAGTGTGCAGTTGTTTTGTTTCTTTTTCAGCATGATTATTCTTACGGGCTGCGGGGAATTAGCTATCCACGATGTGGATAGTCTGTTATTCCCTGGCTTTTATAGATCTGAAGTCGTCGGTTTTATGGCGGGATTAGGAACGACCTTTGCCGCCCTGCCGGATTTGATCGGAATGCTTAGGCGAAGGTCTAGCAAAGGTATGAATCCGAGGATGGCTGCTATTATGGGCACTTTTCAAATCTTATGGGTCTACTATGGGTTGTTGATCCTTTCAAGACCCGTGATCCTTTGGAATATCATCGCGGTAATGACCAATTTCTTCGTGGTGGGCGCCTATTTTTATTTTGCCCGCAAAGAAAGCGTGGATCAAAGTAAATCGACCTAATGCATAGGTTAAATTTGAGTGAGTGAGGCGGTACCACAATCTGAACTGATTGTTGGGCAAACCGGGTAAATGCAAAATTAATCTATTTGCAGGCCAGATCTATCGAAAGATAATGGACCAATAAAGTTCATTAAGGATTTGCAACGATCGGCATTCATCCGCGGTGGAGGCATTGATGATATGACTCACATCTTTAACATCTTTAGTTTCCAGACAAAGATCAAGGTAGCAGGGTTTGTCTTTCTCATTTTTTTCATGACAGGGTGTGTAAGTATCCAGCCTAGGTGGGAGGTTCGCACTACATCGACACTGTTTTCTTCTCCCTCGGATCTAGTAAGCTTGGAACAGGAAGCGGTAGCACTGCTCACACCCTTAGCACCGACACCCCTCCTTCGAGGGGATGAAGCCGGATTGGGTCTTTACCTTGCTGAGTCCATTAAAAAAATCGCTCCAGCTTGGAAGATAATGGACGAACAGCAAACGATTGCCCTAATTAACCGTTACGGCCTGACAGAAGAATATACTCGCTTACGCCAGGGCATTGATCAGAGTCATATACTGGATCGAAAATTACTTCAAAAAATTGGGAAAAGTTTAGGGGCACGGTACGTGTTTCAGCCCAGGTTGGCATACATTTCACAAACTATGACGGACCGTTTCGAAGCGCCGGTCACTCCATTCCTGATCTTGCAGACCCGTTCTGCCGTCATGAGACTTTCCTTGCAACTATGGGACACCATGAGCGGCGAACCTGTGTGGTCCTCCGCGGCTGAATCCGTCGTGTTAGGCGAAACGGCGAGCCTGGAACCCATGTTTATCAAGGATGCTGCTCGAGTTGCGTTCGGTGGTATGTTAACAGACTTGCTGACTAGAAAAACATCGTCGAAATATACTCGATTGAATCGATTTCTTGACAGGTTAATCCAGGAGAAAGACGAATGAGATGTGTAAACGGTACTTTATATGGAAATATTGAGATGGAACGCTTACTGCTTTATCTTTGTTGGAACATAACATCATTATTCTCGAAGTATTCGTAAGTCAAGCTTGGCAGCATTCTGAAACACCTCATGATCTAAAAAATCATGGTTATTTCAATCCTTGCTACTCTCTTTTTCAATCATCTCTTTAATCGGTTATTTATGTAATTTCGGGAAGAACTGCAAAACATCATAGCAGGCGCATTAGCATGAGCGTTTTAGCAATTAACAATGAGATAGTCTTAGTATAGAAATCACTCAATCGCCTATTTTGGTAAATTCACACCTTTCTTTAATAAGTGGTGATGTATTAGGATTGCCGATCCCATTGGCAATCAGCGCGACAACCCGAACATCATTGGTATATCCCACATGGGCATCCAGCGGATTAGCAAAGCCCTTGATATTAAATGCTTCAATAATTTTGGACACGTTAATCGTGACATTGGTGATGTCTGGACATAATCGTGAATCAAGATATTTTTCGCTGAACTCCTTAGGTATTTCATAACTTAATAGATCATTGGGATCGCTGAAGGCAATAATGGAGGTTTCACTGAGCATGCGCTCCGTATAATGAACGCCTTCAGGTTTACAATACGCTGCTTTCTGTCCAATCACCTCAGGAAGCTCCCTGCCCAATTGCAGGACTGGAAGCTGATTAGATAGCATGAAAACTGGGATGTGTTTATCACGGAGTACTTCTATTGCTTTGGAAGTTGCTACGGTTTTAAGCGTTGTTCTGAGCTTTTCGTCTGGTTGTGAAATAAAATACTTCTCCTGGTTTACCAGCATATCGGCAATACGCTGGAAGCCATCAATCGTGATACGACTACCCAGGCTATGTGAAATAACAACATAATCATCATACTTTAATTTGTCGGCATGCGCATCGCCCAAACCTTGGCATACATGCTTTCCTTCCCTGGGAAGATCTTGCCAATATTGTGTTGCCATCCAACAGAATGATTGCGCGAATGCCGCCAGAATAAGCTGCCTGCTTTTTCCTAAATAAATAATTGGATCAGGCGTGGTGTCATTGCTAAATTTCTTTAGCATGCTGTTGATTCTAGCTCTTCGAAAATCATAATCTCCTGAATTATCAAAAGACAGTAGCGCTTTTTCTGGACGGGAAATTTCCGACCAGGTGAGTTCGTAAAACGTAAGTTTCTCCCCGGTATCTTCATTCAGCAGGTGTGTTATGCGCAAATTACCCACACTTTGGTCAGGAAACAATGGGGTAACCAAAGTGATATTTTTTGAATGCCCCGAACGACTGTTTAGCTTTAATTCTCTGGCTAGATTTTCCAAGAATTGAGTGGAATAACCTGGAATATGATCACCAACACCATGCACCATCATGATTTTGGTCTCTCCCTGTTCTTTGACGAGGCCTGGTTTAATTCCTGTAAAAGGTTTACCCTCTACCTTGCAGATGCGGGTGTCTTCACTTTCAGCTTTTTCCAGAAGAGCTTGGGTCACACCTTTACTGATGCTGGCACAACCCGATAGAAAAAAGATGATTAAGAGTAAGAGAGCTAACCACCTAATTCTTATACTTAAATAGCAAGGAATTGTCATCATAGTTTTATGGTTTGTTGTGGTTGAACAAAACTCGACACTTGACATCCTTTGGCTTCGCTTATGCTGCGTAATGGCAAGCCACTTACTCTTAGTTCTTTGAATCGAATGAAGCAGGTAACAACAGTAAATAGCTGAAAAATATACCGTTTGCTTTTCCAGGGTGAAACGATGAGAAAATTAATTCCTTTTTTAATTAGCTCACATATTTGTGTAGCTTATTGAAATACGTAAACTAAAAATATACGTGCTAACACGTAAAGGTCATCTTTATTGATAAAAATTAAAAAATGCTTTTTTGATGCAAGCTAAGTACAACATTAAAGCTTGGATGCATTTTTGTTTTTTAGGCAAAAGAATACTCAAAGAGAAAGATCGGCTCAAAATATGAAGTTCTGTCAAGCTGTGTTATTGACTGCAAGCTAACACGCAGTCAGCACCTATTTAATCTGAGACTTAAGGTATTGTGGTTGGAGTGAGATTTATATCCTTTGCCCGAATAAGACGCGAAAAATCCACGGTATCATCAGCTGCCTGTGCTCGAGCATTGATATGAGATAGCTGTTGTAACTCAGGAAAAGTCAGTCCGTCAGTTTTTAGTTTACCGCGCTCATATAATAACTCTGGCAGATAGCCGCTTGCTAGAATCCTCCAATTGAAGGGTGGATGCGTCTGATTGACACGAGTGTTTAGCCAGATACTGGTCGTGCAGTTGGTCGTGAGCGTGTTGTAAAACTCAGGTTTTGCATTTAATTTATTGATTCTGTGTATATATTCAAGGAATAAGCGGCGACCATTTTCGATGGATCCAGATATCCGATAAATATAAGTATCTTCCGGTGGATTTTCACGATAGTTGGTGCGTAACCGTATAATGTCACGTTCGTCGGCAACCACGTAGATAAGTTCATATTGTCGGAAGAAGCCTCTAATAGAGGAATAATCTTCACCTTTCTCCTTGCGTGTTTCGATGGAAATAGCAAGATAATTGTCATCAGCAAAGGAGAAGCTTAGGAATATATGTGCTATGGCAGGCCCCATCCAGTAGGAGGCCACCATATCCACTGCCTCCAGTTTACTTAAGTCGAAGCGTTTGTCATAGTAACTGGGGGTGTAATCAGTTTCGCTGCGGTAATCGAAGTTGCGAATATTGTGTACTGTAATCAGATCACCTTCGATCGTAGCGTATGGCAGCATGGCTACGTCTATTTGCCAGTCTCGCTCATTGGATGGCTTGATGTTGCTCCACCATATTAATAGCAAAGAGAATAATGCGAAGTAGCCTGCAAGAGCTTGCCAGTGCCAGCGACGGAAGCCCAAAGCAATTAAAGTTGCGAGTGAAGCAACCCCAAATGCTGTGGCCAGAATGCTACGCACTATATCATTATGCGGCTCCGAAAAAATGAGAGCAAATATACCCCAACTGCCAGTCATTATTGTCAGCAAACCGAGCAACACCCGGCTCACAATACTGGTGGCTGAGGTCCGATTGCTCTTCATTATTCTTGCCTCTTAGAATTAGTTCAAAAAGATTGCCTGAACTAATTATTCTGAGCACCTATATCTCATTCTGCTAATGGGATGAGTTCTGCCAGTTCGTACCGTACGATAGCTCGAATTTTGTTCTCGATCTGAAGGTAGCGTGCAACCTTTGCTCCAGGAAGAACTGCGCTAAGTTTGGGCACATATGTCCGCTTTAAATTAGCTTCAGCCATTTCGATGGCAATGGCTTCATCAATCAATTGTTTCGCTTTTTCATTTGAGATCGCACCTTTATTGAAAGCCAGTGCATAGTCATCTATCATCTTTGTCAATCGCTGATTGATCTCGTGTAGATCTTTCTGGTAGGCATCATAGACAGGCCAGAATGCCTTGGCTTCTTCTTCGGTCAGGCTCATATTATTGGCAACTACCAACTTCTTATCTGCAGCGATTTTATCGCGCAGGATTTCCATATTGCGACTGACTACATTACTTTCACCAGCGTACTTACTTTCGGCAGCATATGAAGGGAGCATAAGCATTGCAGCGAGAATCAATAAAGTAAAACACAATAGGTTCGTTAAATATTTCTTATTCATATTTTTTCCCTTCCTTAGAAATTGAAGTTTGTAAGATCGAACTTTGTGTAGAATGTGTTTATTGAAGACTTTAATTAGCTGTAAAGAATAGACATATATCCTTAACTTGAGTTCAGCGTGGTGTTATCTCCAAGGGATTTTGATTTTTTTCTAATGAAAGGGACGATTGCTACCTAAAATTGCATCAAAGCACCAAAGTAGCTGTGCACATTCCACCTGGAGAGCAATCTAAATTAATGATGAGCAAAGGTGCGGCACTCATTTATCGTTAACCTGATGGATCAAGTCAGAAAAATATTTAGTTTCCTGCATTTAAACCTAAAAACTGCAGTTGATCGCTTGATTGGTGAGTTATACCCATGACATATAGAGATATTTTAGAAATTTTCTCATTTGTCAGAATGGTAAAGCCGCTATGAGGTGTATCATATGTCGCTCCTGGCGCGAATGTGGCGTTGCTCTTCGTTGCAGGGAACAGCCCTGCGGCCTCATCGCGCCTTGCCTCGCACCTGGATCATTACACACTCCACCTCGTCCAGCTGCAGTTTTTAGGTTAAATCGAATGGCGCAGGGAAGAGGCAATGCAAAAAAGCTCTGTCTGGCTGAGCAACAAGAGCTGCTCATCGAGTTTCTTTTTTTCGCTCTCAAGGAGCGTGAAAAAAGATCCTTCTGAGCTGAGTGCAAACCAGTGTAAGCCGCCTAGTGGAGCACAAGGAAGAGATAGGAGTGTTCCAATGCCCAGCTATACTCCGAGTTCAATCTAGAGGTATTTGAACGCTGATTTCAAGCGCGTCATTCGAGTCAAGTCACTGGTGCAAACCAAAACCAGTTGTGGGGTAACACAGAATCTTCTATGTCTCTATACATTTTCTGTATGACAGATAAACATGGAGTAATACCCCAAAATTGACATAATAAAGTTACTCTTAGCTTCCATACATTCTAAAAAATATCAAACTAAGAAATATTTATGGGCGTAATAGATTTTAATTTGTCAATCAACCCCCATACTCATTTTATTATTCTAATCATTTTTAATGAAAAGCCTGATTGAAATAATTCTAGGATACACTTTATCTTTCGTGCAGTATTGGTGCTAAATAGCATATCATTATCCTTAATTGCACTGATTACCTTACTGAAAGTCAAAACAAAATTGTAATTTTAGTTGAGAGGTTTAAAAATGGAGTATTGCTATAAGAATAAGCACAAAAATTATATTCGTGGGTTTACACTATTAGAGTTACTAGTGGTGATGGTCATTATAGGTTTGCTCGCTGCCTATGTCGGTCCAAAATATTTCTCGCAGGTGGGCAAGTCAGAAGTCAAAATGGCGCAAGCTCAGATTGATTCGCTTGAAAAAGCCTTGCATCAATATCGCTTGGATGTGGGAAGCTATCCTACTACTGAGCAAGGATTAAACGCGCTCGTGACACGACCTGGTAATGATCCAAAATGGCAAGGTCCTTATCTTGGTAAAACACCTCCACCTGATCCTTGGGGAAAACCATATCAATATAAGTATCCGGGTGAGCGTGCAGAGTTTGATCTGTTTTCATTAGGAAAAGATGGTCAGCCGGGTGGTACGGGTGATGCTGTCGATATTGCCAACTGGTAGAAAGGATCAATGCGTTATACTGTAAAAGCGATTCTTGCCAAACAAGGCACAGTATCTCTCGAACTGGATGCAGCTGATGAACAGGAAATTCGACAGCAGATTGCTGCCCAGGGTGGGATGGTGCTGAGTGTGCAACGAAACTTCTCGGGTTGGTTTCCCAAATCCAGAACGCGTTTTCCTCTCACTCACTTTAGTCAGGAGCTCCTTTCTCTTTTAACGGCAGGTCTCAGCTTGGTGGAAAGTATCGAGACGCTTATTGAGAAAGAAGAAGATAGCGGCGTACGTAAGATTATCCAGGAAATTCTTGCGCGCTTGTATGAGGGTATGACATTTTCACAAGCATTAGAAACTTATCCTCAGATATTTCCTCCACTGTATATTGCTACGGTTAGGGCGAGTGAACGAACGGGTGATTTACCTGAAGCCTTGACGCGATATATCACCTATCAGACGCAAATGGATATGGCGCGTAAAAAACTGGTGGGCGCTTCAATATACCCGGTTTTGCTGTTGGTGGTTGGACTGCTTGTGGCAGTTTTTTTGCTGCTGTTTGTCGTGCCTAAATTCAGTGCCATCTATGAGGATATTGGTTCGGACTTACCATGGATGTCCGTTATGCTGATCAAATGGGGGCGCTTGGTGCACGAAAGTGGCTGGATGTTAGCGGGAATCTTTGCTGCTATCCTGACTCTAGCTACGTACAGTTTTACCCGACCTGCATTCCGAGCGCGTTTAATGCAGTTGTTATGGCGTATTCCGGCTATCGGTGAGCGTATGCGGATTTATCAACTTGCCCGGTTTTATAAAACGCTGGGAATGTTATTGCGAGGAGGTATTCCGATCACAAAGGCATTGGAAATGGTGAGTAATCTTTTGCAATCTCATTTCCGGCCAAGGGTAATTGCAGCAGCTACCCATATCCGTGAAGGTAAAACCATCTCATCTGCAATGCAGATGGCAGAGCTGACGACCCCAGTAGGAAACCGGATGTTACGAGTAGGCGAGCGAACAGGACTCATGGGAGACATGATGGAGCGGATTGGTGGTTTTCATGATGAAGAAATCGCACGTTGGGTCGAATGGACAACCAAGTTGATCGAGCCGCTGCTGATGGCAGTTATCGGTACGGTTATTGGTGGTATTATTATTTTAATGTATATGCCTATTTTTGAGTTGGCAGGAAGTATCAATTGATTGAAGCGAGTTCTCAACCTCTTATAAAGCCATCTATCGATCTGCATCAGCTTGGCCAAGCGCGCCAACAGGCTGTAGCTCAGAAAACGCCTGTCATCAAGGTGCTGGAGGAAGTATATGGTTACTCATCCAGTGAGCTGATGGTCGAATTGGGCCAACTCATGCAGATGCCAGTACTCCAGATGGAAGATTTGCACGAATTACGTCCCGCATTTGAGATTTTGCCTTTTTCAGAAGCTGTCAAGCAGGAATGTGTATTATTCCGTAAAAATCAAGAATACTTGCTTGCGATAGCAGATCCATTTTTACCCAATTTACATGCCTGGGCAGATGAATACATTGCAGTAGGTGTGACGTGGTATTTAGTGCATCCAGCTGATCTATCAGCATTTTTCGCGCAGCAAGAAAAGAATATGCGGGCGATGGATAATGTATTGCCAGCGGAGCAGGAGAGGATGGCGCAGGCAGGTATCGAGAATCTGTCGTTAAAGACGATTCATGAAGGTACGAGCAAGGTAGTGAGGTTGGTTCATTCCACCTTATATGATGCCCATAAATCAATGGCAAGCGATATCCATCTCGAAACGACGCAGGGTGCATTAGCGATAAAATATCGGATTGATGGTGTATTGACCACAATTGGTGTGATGCAAGGCCATGATTTAGCTGAGCAGGTGATTTCGCGTATCAAGGTTATGTCTGATCTCGATATCGCAGAGCGTCGGATTCCTCAGGATGGTCGCTTCAAAGTATCTATTCAAGGGCGAGAGATTGATTTTCGTGTATCGATCATGCCGAGTATTTTTGGTGAAGATGCGGTGTTGCGGATCCTTGATCGGGAGGCACTTACGGATCACGTTGAAGGGTTGACATTGAATCAACTTGGATTCAACCAGGCAGCCATTACCAGTATACGCCGGTTGAGCTCGGAGCCTTATGGCATGTTGCTTGTAACCGGGCCTACTGGAAGTGGCAAGACGACTTCACTCTATGCCGCAATTTCGGAAGTAAATCGTGGTGATGATAAGATTATCACGATTGAAGATCCCATCGAATATCAGTTACCTGGTGTTCTCCAGATTCCGGTCAATGAAAAAAAAGGCCTTACCTTCGCGCGAGGATTACGCTCAATTTTGCGACATGACCCAGACAAAATCATGGTGGGTGAAATTCGTGATGCCGAAACAGCCCAAATTGCAATACAAGCTGCACTAACCGGTCACCTTGTTTTTACCACGGTGCACGCCAATAATGTATTTGATGTGATTGGAAGATTTTCCCATATGGGAGTGGATCCCTATAGTTTCGTTTCAGCCCTGAATGGCATTGTTGCGCAAAGATTGGTTCGTATGTTATGTCCTCACTGCATTGCTGATGAGCACCCTGAAGATCAATTGATTGCGGAATCCGGCATTCCTCTGGAAGAAGTAGAGCATTATAAATTCCGTTTCAGCAAAGGATGTGGCCAGTGCCGTGGAAGTGGTTATCGGGGACGGAGTGCGATTGCCGAGATATTGCTGTTGAATGACGAGATTCGTGAATTGATTATCGCACAGGCTACGATTCGCCGCATCAAAGAAGCAGCTAAACAGAATGGTACCCGCTTCTTGCGTGAAGCTGCGCTTGAGATGGTTAAAGCAGGACAGACCAGTTTGCAGGAGGCTAATCGTGTCACTATTGTGGCGTGATCGGATCGAGTCACTATTATGGCGTGATCAGATTCAGGTTTTTTTTGCGCCCGGACGCGTTGACATGGTGAGAACATTCCGGGGCATAAAATCCAGGCAATCACCCGCAATTTCGAAAATCTATGAGTATCAACAAGATACTGCCATGTGGAAGACATCTTTACAACAACTTGAACAAATGATTGAAAAAGAGAATGCTGCATCAGATTTGAAGGGCGCTGAGCTGATAATTACGCTTTCAAATCATTTTGTACGTTATGTTGTTGTTCCACCGCAGCAAGAAATTACTAATTCTGCTGAATTACTTGCTTATGCCAATTTTAGCATGCGAGAAGTATTCGGAGAACGAGTCGATAGCTGGGTTGTGAGTATAAGTGACGAGGATCCCTATCAAGGTACAGTGTGTGCCGCGATCGCCCGCAATTTATACAATGAGTTTGAAGCGCTGGCATCTCGTCATCGCATTAAGTTAAAGCAAATAGAACCCTATCTGACAGCTGCCTTTGATCAATGGTGTAGATCATTTAATGATAAGCGATTCTGGTTTGTAGTCATTGAGCCAGGGCGACTGTGTATGATTTTATTTTCTAACAGCGAGTGGAAGGGAATACGTAATCAACGCATAGTACATTCGATTGAAACCGAGTTGCTCGCTGCACTTGAACAAGAGGTTATTAATTCCGGTTATCGGGAACCCATTGAGCAGGTATATCTCTTTTCACCAGAACATCCGGATTTGGATTTAACAATCGATAAAGGATGGCAATTTGCTCATTTACCGACTGAAAAAATGCCGGTACCACTCCATTTTCCTTCTTTCTCTTATCGTAGTTGATAGGGTAAGGCCATGCGTAACCTGAAACTGAGGTTTCCTTATGCAGAGCAGCAAGCGCGTCATGTCGATTATATTTTGCTGGGATTAGGTTTCCTTATTTTTGTTGCATGCTTTTATCAGCTGAAATTGATCATGGAGGAAATTTCCCATTGGGAAGCACGCATCGATCGTCTTGAGCAGCAACAACAGCATAGAAAGACACCCAGAACACCGATTGCACGAATTACTCAAGAAACACAAAAGGAGGTAAAACAGGCAAATGAAGTTTTGCGACAAATCAATTTACCCTGGGAAGCGTTATTTGATTCTTTAGAATATGCTGTCGGCAAAGAAATTGCATTATTATCTGTACAGCCAAATGTAGCCAATCGCACAATACGAATCACGGGTGAAGCGAGAAATTTAGTAGCGCTGGCTGATTTTGTCGAAGCGATTGAGCGTGAAGAAGTTTTTGAAAATGCATATTTGCTCAACTATAAAGTGAAGCAACAGAATCCCTATCGACCAATTGCTTTTTCTCTGACCACTACATGGATCGACTTACCTTAGAAAAACTGCTGATTCAAATACGCTGGCAAATAACACGACTTAATCTAATTGGAAAAATAGGTCTGGGTTTGTTTGTACTTTCGATTGTATTTTTCTGGGCAGCTGTTTTGCCACAAAAAGAGGCGCTCCATAAACTCAAAGAACAAGTAGCATCAATGCAGCAGACGCAGGTTGAATCTGCTGCACCCACTCAGTTAGATGATAGCCAAGCGTTAAAGGTTTTTTATGATTTTTTTCCGAGTATCGACTCATCACCCTATTGGATCAAGGAATTGGATAAGATTGCTAAAAAGCGCGGGGTTGAGCTAAGCGGCAGTGACTATCGATTGATGCAAGAACAAGAATCAAAATTGGCGCGTTATGAGATGATTTTGCCTGTTCGTGGTAGTTATCCACAAATTCGTGCTTTCATCGCTGATGTGCTAGAAGCCATTCCCGCGATGGCGCTGGTTGATGTAGTTCTTAAACGTGAAGATATTAAATCGGGCAAACTGGATGTGCGGCTTAGCATGAGTCTTTATTTGCATGGCTGACATGGAAAAACAGGCGACCAATTCTCGCAGATTGATTCTGGGGGCCGCATTAGTGGCAACACTATTTGCAGTGATATGGCTGGGGGAGAATGATGTTGACATAGAAGAAACTGTGCAACCGATCTTGCCAACTCGACCTACATCAAGTAGTGTGCGTAGCAAAAAAAGTGACATGGGTCATCTACAACTTGATCAATTGGGGCAGCGAAAATTCAATGCAGAAGCGGATGATATCTTTGCGTCTACTTCATGGGAGCCGAAGCAGCCCCGTGCTAATCTTTCCCAGTCACCATTTGGTTCTGGGGGTTCTGGGCAAGTTGCTAAGCCAGCACCTGTTGCCCCTCCACCCCCTGCAGCACCACCTTTACAATTTAAATATATCGGTAAAATTACGGAAGGAAAGATGACGAGCGTATTTCTTTCCATGGCAGATAATTATTATATTGCAAAAGTAGGGGGGCGTATCGAGAAGAACTATCGGGTTGATAGAATTAATGATGACGCGATCGAGTTCACTTATCTACCATTGGGCATCAAACAAACTCTTCTTATCAATAACAATAACCCTGGAATGTTTCAATGAAATCAGGCAGATTTGTCTTCATTGTTTTGCTACTGACACTATTAACGAGTTGCGCGCAATTAGCCACCAGAAATAAGGCATTTCTAGAAGGCCAGCAACTGATTGAGAAAGGTCAATTAGAGGCTGGCTTGAAAAAACTTGAGCAAGCGGCCTATGAAGAGCCTGATAACAGAGAAATTCGTACGGTACTGATGCGGCATCGTGAAACAGTTATCACTCAAATAATCAATCAAGCAGAAAATGCTCGCTTAGCGGGAAATTTCGATGTTGCCGAAAAAGAATACCGTCATGCCCTTGAAATTAATGCCAATAGCGAGCGTGCTAAAGCTGGGTTGGATGCGCTGCGTCTAGATCGACATCAACAATTTCTCATTAATCAAGCCAGAGAATCTCTCATTCGAAACGATATAGAAGGTGCTGAGGCGGCTGTACGCGCAGTGTTACAGGAAAACCCGATGAGTCGAGATGCGCGTCAATTGATTAAGGAGATCAATGAACGCATTAGTCGGACTGAAGAATCTGGACTGGAATTGATTACAACTTTTAATAAACCCATTACCATGGAATTTCGTGATGCCAGTTTGAAAACGATTTTTGAGCTGATATCACGCACAGCAGGAATCAATTTCATTTTTGATAAAACTGTCCAACAGGAATCAAAGACGTCTATTTTTGTGCGCGATAACAGAATTGAAGATGTTCTGAAATTGCTGTTAATGACTAATCAGCTTGCTTACAAAATATTAAACGATAATTCATTATTGATCTATCCAGATACTCCTGCCAAGCAGAAGGAATATCAAGAGCTAGCCGTGCGCAGCTTTCATGTGATCAATACTGATGTCAAACAAATGGTTGCGATGATCAGAGGGTTGGTGAAAGCTAAGGATATTTACGTCAATGAGAAACTCAATCTTTTTGTCATACGCGACACCCTGGAAGCAATACGTTTAGTAGAACGTCTGGTTGCAATCAATGATTTTCCAGATCCAGAAGTAATGCTCGATGTTGAAGTATTGGAACTCAACCGGAACGTTGTGACATCACTTGGTCCTCAAATGCCAAGTCAAATTACTTACACTCCAGTACCTGGTTTGCCCCCTGCTCCTGGTCCCGCACCATTTGATCAGATTATGATGGGTTTAAAGAATTTCTCGATTCCTAATTCAGTCGTGATCGATCTTAAAAAAACTCTTACCTTTAATGATTTACTTGCTAATCCTCGTATTCGTGTCAAAAATCGCGAAAAGGCTAAAATTTTGATTGGCAGTCGACAACCGATCATTACCTCCAATGTGACGGGTACCGCAGCTACTGTATCTCAGTCCGTGACATTTATCGATATTGGACTAAAGCTGGAAGTTGAACCCACCATTTCTCCGAATGACGAGGTGTCAATCAAGGTTATGCTTGAAGTAAGTTCGATAACTGCTTTCGAAGCGGGCACAACTGCAGGTAGTAGATTCCCTGTAGTGGGTACGCGTACAGCGGAAACTTTACTTTCATCAAAAGATGGTGAAACACATGTGTTGGCGGGCTTGATAAACGATAATGATCAAAGAAGCTTAACAGGTGTACCAGGATTGATCGATACGCCTATTCTGAATAGGTTATTCGGTAATCAAAATCTGAATCGTCAGAAGACAGAGATTGTATTGTTAATTACACCGCGTATCGTACGTAATGTCACGCAACCGACTAAACTGGAGAGTGAGTTTTATTCTGGCACGGCCAATGCAGCTGGAAGATTGCCGCCGTCCATTCGGAAAACATTGCCACGATCGCTGGCCCTGGCCCCTTCCGGACCTGCATCAACTGCTCGTTCTGTTTTTGGTGAAGTGCAGCCACCAACTGAGCCTGAGTCTGCACCTAATCCTTTTGCCGCAACAGCTGCGCAACAAGCTAGTGCCTCTTCTCCATCACTTTCCTTGCTGGCTCCGGCCACTGTGGCTATGGATCGAGAATTTACCGCTACGGTGAGACTCGTTACCCAGAAATCTAACTTGGTGAATGAGCTTAATCTAGCATACGATAAGGATATGCTGGAAGTGCTGGATGGTGGCGAGAAATCCGGAGTGCGTACTATCAAGTTGGGTAGAGAACAGCCAAGCGGTATGACAGCAGTCTTACGTTTTAAAGCGATTAGTCCAAATCCTGGCACTACTGAGATTGCTATTCAAAGTTCGGCAACACAAGATGATAAGGGAAATCCAGTTGAAGTGAACTTGCCTCCTCCAGCCAGCATCGAAATCCATTAGAAGTATGCTAAATCGAAGCTCGGGATTGTTATTTTCAACCTATCGTGGATTTACCCTGGTCGAGTTAATGGTAGTGGTGGCTATAGTCGCTATTTTGGCTTCTGCAGTGATGCCTTTGCGTGAGATTGCCATAAAGCGCGAGAAGGAACAAGAATTACGTCTTGCCTTACGGCAGATTCGCACAGCAATCGATGCTTATAAACAGGCTGCGGATGAGGGGCGTATAGAAAAGAAAGCTGACGAGGCAGGATATCCTCGCAAATTGGAAAACCTGGTGGAAGGTGTGCCAAATATAAAAGATCCTAAAAAAACCATGATTTATTTTTTGCGACGTTTACCCCGTGACCCTATGTTTACAGACTCAGATCAGAATATGCCGGATGCTGACACGTGGGGAAAGCGTAGTTACGAAAGCCCGCCCGGTAATCCAGAAGAAGGAGACGATGTTTTTGATATCTATTCGCGTTCCGATCGAAAGGGATTGAATGGGGTACCTTATAATCAATGGTAAATGAGATGTCTGATTTTTACCGGCGTACCGGTTTTACGCTAATCGAGTTATTGGTTGTCATGGCGGTGATTGCTACTTTACTCAGTATTGTTGCACCGAGATATTTCAATTCAGTCGATCGAGCCAGAGAGGCTGTATTGCGACAAAATCTGAGTATCATGCGCGATGCAATTGATAAATTTTATGCTGATAGGGGAGTCTATCCGCTTAATCTGGAGCAATTGGTGGAAGAGCGTTATATTCGTGCTATTCCAATTGATCCAATGACCGACAGTGCTTTTACATGGATTGAAATTCCTCCTCCGGGTGAAGAGGTTGAGGGCATGTATGATATACACAGTAGCTCTGACAAGCAGGCATTAGATGGAACGTTTTACGATAAATGGTGATAAAGAATCACGCTAGCTATTCCTGGGCAGAACAAGGTTATATCTATCTCTGGACGCTATTTGCGGTTGCGCTTGCAGGTGTAGTGCTGGCAGGTGTTGGTCCAATGTGGCAGATTGAATCCCAGCGGGAGAAAGAAATAGAATTACTCTATGTGGGGGATCAATTCAAGCGTGCTATCGAGTCGTATCACATTAGTTCAAGTGGGAAAGCAAAACGGTATCCGGAATCGCTTGAGCAATTACTCGAAGATAGGAGTTCATTGGTAATCAAGCGCCATCTTAGAAAAATTTTCCTTGACCCAATGACGAATAGTCATGACTGGGGATTGATTGAGAAAGCTGGGTCGGGAATTACCGGTGTATATAGCAAATCGGACAAGATCCCGCTCAAGCGAGCAAATTTTCCAGAACAATATTCCGCATTTTCAGAAGCACAGAGTTATAAAGACTGGAAGTTTGTTCATGCTACTGGTGCTGCTAGTGGAACAGATTCCAAGCAATCAACAACATCTAAATCAGGTTTGCAGAATGCTACTCCTACCAATCCTTTTGCTGGCGATAAGGCTACAGCAGGTTCTAATCCTCTTTCCCCAAATCAGCCAGCAAATAGCGCTAATCCATTTACACAAAATCCTTAATGACAGAATGATCTATCTTCAAAGACATTTTTTAGGGAAACACCGAATAAACTCTTGCGTAAAGGAGTTGTTGCGTTAGGTGATGCTCCAGAATTTGCTTATCTATCCGATATATTTTGTTTTCTGCACTCCCCCTGCCTCGCATTCTTCCTGCTTGATGACTTATTCAGGGTTTCCTTAGGTGACTAAGTAAGCTTTAGATGCATAAATTGATGTGAGTAGAGTATCAAAAATACATTTATACATTGTGATCGTTAGCTATACTGTGAGAACTGTTAAATATGCCGTAGTATAAGAACTGGTTTATTTTTTTTTAGTCTTAATGATTTTATTGGCTCATTCAGATGAATTTTAGAATGCATTGGATATTGTTTTTAGTCGGTCTAGTTGGATGTACTCAGACGCCAAAAGTTGGAAATTTGCGAGCAGATGAATTAGCTGGCCATAACCAACAGGGGCAATTGAAATCACTCGGCCAAGAATTGACGGGCGAGTTATTGTTTGATTTTTTGCTGGCTGAAACAGCACTGCAACGCGATAATCTTGATGTGGCTGTTGAGCGATATGCTAAGCTCGCCAGAGAGACACGGGATCCACGCATTGCCGAGCGTGCTGCAGATGTAGCGCTTCGTGCCCGTCGACCTGATGAAGCAGAGGAAGCTATTACTTTGTGGGTCGACATTGAGCCAGATTCAATCAATGCACGTCAAGCTGCAGCGGCCTTGTTTGTGAGTATTGGGAAACTTGACAGAGCACGTCCTCATCTTGAGAAACTGCTATCGTCTGAGAAAGGTTCCGTTGATAAGGCTTTTATGCATTTGAGTAGGCTACTGTCACGTCACAGTGACAAAAAAGCAGCATTGAAATTGCTGCAACAGCTTGCGACTCCTTACCCTGATTTGCCGGAAGCACATTTCGCAATTTCCCAGGCTGCATGGAATGCTAATCAGCTTGATCTCGCGCTTAAGGAAATGAAAAAAGCGTTGGCATTACGTCCTGATTGGGAAGTTGCCGCGATTCATCAAGGCCGAATTTTGCAGAAAATTGCTAATGCAGAAGCGATGACTTTTTATGAAAATTATCTCGCAAAATATCCTAAAGCCAATGATATGCGAATCGCGTATGTTCGCATGCTGATGTCGGAGAAAAATTTTGTTTCAGCGCGTGATCAGTTCCAGAAACTGATGAGGGAGAATCCGTTTAATGCTGACATTGCGCTCGCAGTTGGTTTATTATCTCTTGAATTAAATGATTTCGATGGTGCTGAAGAAAATTTTAAGAAAGCTTTGGATCTAGGTTATGAAGATCCCAATAATATCTATTTCAATTTAGCGCGAATTTATGAAGTTACTCAACGTTTTGATGCTGCTCTTGAAACATATCAGAAAATAAGTGGAGGTGAACGGTATTTGCCCGCTCAAATCCGTTATGCTGTTTTGCTATTCAGGAAAGAAGGAATTGATCGCGCGCGCCAGCATTTGCAACGATTAACACCGGAGAATGAGCAGCAACGCATCCAATTAATTTTAGCAGAGGCACAATTATTACGAGAGGTTAATGCGGATCAAGAGGTTTTTAAGTTACTAGACAAAAATCTTGAAAAAATTCCTGATCAGCCTGACCTTCTTTACGATCGGGCTTTGGCAGCAGACAAAATTGGCAAATTTGACATCGTAGAAAAAGATTTACGCAGACTGATCGAGTTGAAACCAGATAATGCGCATGCCTATAATGCATTAGGCTATAGTCTCGCAGAACGAGGGTTGCGCTTGCCAGAAGCATTGGCTTTAATCAAAAAGGCGGTTGAGTTAGCGCCTGAAGATCCTTACATTATGGATAGTCTGGGGTGGGTGTATTACCGGATGGGAAATCTTAGTGAAGGTCTCAATTATCTGAATCTTGCTTTTACTACTCGTCCTGATCCAGAAATTGCCGCTCATTTAGGCGAAGTGCTCTGGGCTAAGGGAGCAAAAGAGGATGCTGAGAAGGTTTGGCGTTCTGCACTTGAAGCAAATCCAGGCAATGAAATGTTGTTGGATACCATGAAAAGATTGATGCAGTAGCTTTGTTTTTTAGTGAAATATTTTAAGAGCAGCTATACACTGCTTGATTTTTATCACCTGCTGGATGAACTTTCTGGTGATGATTGTCGATGATGTATTTAATGCGCTCGAGCTTTATCAACATGAAGAGTTCATTTTCAGAAGTAAGATAAAGTGCTGCTATAGGCGAAAGAAGAAATATCAGTAAACAAATTGTGATTAGTCAAAAAACACGCCCAAAATTCTTTACCACCAGTAAGGCCAAAAGTGTCTCCTGTAGAAGAAAGGATAACCAGGATAACCGTAATAGCCAAAGTAAGGATAACCGTAATATCCATATCTACCTGGGCCATAATAATTGTATCGATAATCTTTAGGCCACAAGTAGATTGCCGTTGCCGAAATAAGTGGTACTTGTATGGTTTTATTGCCAATGATGCGCTCAATATCGCCTTTGATTGTTCCGGCCACTGTTATCTCAGTATCTTTTGCATAAACAGCAGGGTCCAGAAAATCACTACTTTCAATGACAAAGCGACCTTCATTTTTTTGGCTTGATTGTGGATAACCTCTCTTATCCAGAGGATAAAATAAAACTTGCACCCGACTAAAATCTTTTTCATTTTCTACGTCAACGATTACACCACCCCAGCGAATGGAGACATCTTTATAAGTGTTGATATCCTCATTTACTGTCTGGTAGGACACATCAACAAAGGGAATATTCCTTATTGCGGCGGGCGGCAAGCTAGCACACCCACTCAGCAGGAAAAGTAAACTGATTATTGATAAATGCGATTTCATATTTCCTCCTTTATCAAGTATGCTTGCCTTCTGAGTTTATAGAATCATTCATCAAATCTAAAAATACGGTATTAACCTTTGGACAATTGGTTAAATAGATAATTCTAGCTTAGCAGGCTGTTGAAAAACGTATTTGAGGCTGTAGATGATAGGCAAGAACAAGTGAAAAAAAGTGGAGTTTATACTTGATAAATGAGCATCTTGAACCTGTTTTTTGACACCGCAGCGGTAACGTAGATAGTTTTTCAACAGCCTGCCAGAGGTGGCAGAGAGGACTTTTATGCAGAATGAATTGCGTTATGATTAGATTAATTTCATAGTTGCAAGAGGATAGAGGTAGATTGGATTGTAGAGGTTAAATTGTTCAAATGCTCAGTAGAACCAGAAAAAATAAATGAAGTCCAGCCAGTGCTGGAAATTAGAAGTAGCACTTTTTTTGTGCCGGTTTTAGTTTTGTATACTAATGATTTGATTGTAATCGAACAACGATTGCTACAAAAAGTATCTCAGGCACCGGATTTTTTCAGAAATTCACCCAAAATGTTATTGGATACCATGAAAAGATTGATGCAGTAAATTCGTTTTTCGTTTTTACTTGAGTATTTTGAGAGCAGATATATCATGCTGCTCAATTTTTTTCATAAGTAATAATGTCGAGGTGTACCGATACTAGAAGCAGAAAAATATACACAAAACCCTTTACCACCAATAATAAGGATAATAAGGCACAGAATAATAATAATTACGATAATCTTTAGGCCACAAATAGATTGATGTGGCTAAAATAAGCGGCACTTGTATAGATTTATTGCCAATAGTGCGCTCAATATCACCCTTGATTGTTCCTGCGACTGTTATCTCAGTATCTTTTGCAAAAACAGCAGGGTCGAGAAAATCACTACTTTCAATGACAAAGCGACCTTCACTCTTTTTGTCTATTTTTGGATACCCTCTATAATTAAGAGGATAAAATAAAACTTGTACCCGACTGAAGTCTTTTTCGTTTTCTACGTCGATGATCACACCACCCCAGCGAACAGGGACATCCTTATAAGCGCTGATATCCTGATTTACTGTCTGGTAAGACACATTAACAGAAGGAAAATCTCTTATGGCAGACGGCAAGCTTGTGCATCCATTCAGCAATAAAAGTAAACTGATTATTGATAGATAAGATTTCATATTTCCTCCTTTATCAAGTATGCTTACTTTCTGAGGTTATAGAATCATTCATCAAATCTAAAAAATATGGTATTAATTTTTTGACAATAGATTAAATAGATAATTCTAGTTTAGCAGGCTGTTGAAAAACGTATTTGAGGCTGTAGATGATAGGCAAGAACAAGTGAAAAAAAGTGGAGTTTATACTTGATAAATGAGCATCTTGAACCTGTTTTTTGACACCGCAGCGGTAACGTAGATAGTTTTTCAACAGCCTGCCAGAGGTGGCAGAGAGGACTTTTATGCAGAATGAATTGCGTTATGATTAGATTAATTTCATAGTTGCAAGAGGATAGAGGTAGATTGGATTGTAGAGATTAAATTGTTCAAATGCTGAGCAAAAATATTTGTTCCTTTCGATTGAAAGGTATAATGCATAATTGTTGTCAATAAATAAATTAATATCGATATTATCTTCTATTATTAGACCAGCTTGATTTAACAGATGTCGATAGAACCAGAAAAAATAAATGAAGTCCAGCCAGTGCTGGAAATTAGAAGTAGCACTTTTTTTGTGCCGGTTTTAGTTTTGTATACTAATGATTTGATTGTAATCGAACAACGGTTGCTACAAAAAGTATCTCAGGCACCGGATTTTTTCAGAAATTCACCCATCGTGTTTGATCTGCACGCATTAAACAATAATAATAATGAAATAGATGTTGTAAGATTAGTGCAGCTTATTCGTAAGATTGGCTTATTCCCTATAGGAATACGTGGCGGAAACGAGTCTCAGGATGAACAGGCAAATTCGATATTTATTCCAATAGATAACACTCGAAGTAGTCAAAGTATAGCCGCCGCTGAAATACCCAGAACATCTGCACCCAGCCCCCAAACGATTGTTAAGGAAGTTGTCGTGAATAATGCGGCGACACTGATTACTCAGCCTGTTCGTTCGGGTCAACGTATTTATGTATCTGGCGATTTGATTATATTAGCTCAGGTCAGCGCGGGCGCTGAAATCATGGCTGAAGGTAATATCCATGTTTACAATACATTAAGAGGTAGAGCGCTTGCGGGAGTACAAGGCGATACGAATGCAAGAATATTCTGCTTTGATTTGCAAGCTGAGCTTATTTCAATAGCTGGAGATTATAAAACAAGCGAGGATCTTAGGGAAACAATTAGAAAGAAACCAGTACAAATCTATTTGCAGAATCATGCTTTGATAATAAAAGAATTAGGATAGGATATCTCAGCGAAGGAGGGAGGATTAAGTGGCAAGAATCATTGTCGTAACGTCGGGCAAAGGGGGAGTTGGTAAGACAACTACAAGTGCGGCTATTGCCATGGGATTGGCAAAAAAGGGGCATAAAACAGTCGTGATTGATTTTGATGTGGGTTTACGCAATCTTGATCTTATCATGGGTTGTGAACGGCGAGTTGTCTACGATTTCATCAATGTGATTAATGGTGAAGCAAATCTTAATCAAGCATTGATTCGCGATAAGAACTGTAATTTACTCTTTATTCTGCCTGCCTCACAAACACGCGATAAAGATGCTTTAAGTCTGGAGGGAGTGGGGAGAGTGTTAGAAGAGCTCTCTAAAGATTTTAAATATATCGTGTGTGACTCACCCGCTGGCATTGAAAAGGGCTCTCATTTGGCGATGTACTTCGCTGATGATGCTTTTGTCGTTACCAATCCAGAAGTGTCTTCTGTTAGAGATTCGGATCGTATGCTTGGTATTATGTCAAGTAAATCACGAAGAGCTGAGTTAGGGATGGAACCCATCAAAGAGTATTTATTATTAACTCGTTATGATCCGTATCGGGTTGAAGCAGGAGAAATGTTGAGCCTGGAAGATGTGCAGGAAATATTATCTCTGCATTTGTTGGGCATTATTCCAGAGTCGAAATCTGTTCTAAACGCATCTAATTCAGGTATTCCAGTAATTTTAGATGAGAAAAGTGATGCGGGTCAGGCTTATGCTGATATAGTGGCGCGTTATCTCGGGGAAAAAAGGCCTCATCGTTTTATTGAGAGTAAAAAAGGATTTCTTAGGAAGCTTTTTGGAGGAAAATAATGAGCTTGCTGGATTATTTTAGATCATCTAAATCCAAAACAGCTTCTGTTGCTAAAGAAAGGTTACAAATTCTCGTAGCACACGAACGTTATTATCGTAATAAACCTTCTTACCTTCCGCAATTGCAAGAAGAGTTACTGGCAGTCATTCGTAAATACGTCAAAGTGGATCAAGACGCTATCTCAGTTAAATTTGAACAGGATGAGAATCAAGAGACGCTTGAATTAAATATTGTATTGCCAGATACTCAAAATAACAAGAGTGTACCTGAGGCACCCAGAAGTGGTTTTTAATTAACATTTGCTTTGTTATGAAGCAATGATGCACGACTTGAAGCGAAAATAGGTAATAGCAGAAATTTGGATACTTAACTGCTAGGAACGTAGAAAAACAAAGTGTAGGTTTGATATCCATTGGTCAATAGCATTAGAAAAAATAATGAATTTTTTGTATGGAAGTTTCTGATTTGTATAATTTCGATGCTTGCAGGCTGTGCAGTATTTGAAAGCCGGAATGTCGTTACTACTGTTGTTACTCAACCTGGCGAAGGGGTAGGAAGGGAGATAGTTACTCACTTTGATTTGATGGGGAGAGTTTCGGTCAAGGCAGGTAAGAATGGATTTTCAGGCGGTGTGCACTGGCAGCATACCGAGATCAGTGACGAGATAATGTTATTTTCACCCTTAGGGCAGGCTGTTGCTCAGATTGAGCGGAGTCCAGAAGGTGTGAGTCTTATTACCTCAGAACAAAAAGCTTATTATGCAAGTAGTGTGGAAAATTTGACAGAAGATGTATTAGGATGGCGTTTGCCGCTTTCTGGATTACAATTCTGGGTGCAGGGCACTCATTTTCCATTCACAATGTCTGAAAAGGATTTGGATAGGAGTGGCCGCACGGTAGCGATCAGGCAAGACGGCTGGAAAATTACTTATTTGGATTATTTTTCGCAACTTGTTCCCGCATACAATAATCTTCCAAGGGTATTGGAGCTTAGCCATATAGATTTAAAACTGAGATTGGTCATCGATAACTGGAAAATCAAAGAGTGATGGTATTCTCTTCTTAGAAGATATTTTATAATATTTAAAAATATGCAAACCTTTCCAGCACCTGCCAAACTTAATTTATTTCTGCATGTGGTGGGACGCCGGGAAGACGGGTATCATCTGTTGCAAACAGTCTTTAGGTTTATAGATTTTTCGGATCAGCTGAGTTTTGTTTTAAGAGATGATTCTGTCATCAAATTGCACACTCCTATTCCTGGCGTGCCTAAAGAAAATGACTTGTGTGTTCGAGCGGCAAAATTGTTGCAGCAAAGAAGTCATACAAATCTTGGAGTAGAAATTTTTTTAGAAAAACGTATTCCCATGGGTGGCGGATTGGGAGGAGGAAGTTCCGATGCGGCAACAACCTTGCTTGTACTTAATCGCTTATGGGGATTGAATTGGAAAAGAACACACTTGATGGAATTAGGGTTAGAGCTAGGTGCTGATGTTCCCGTATTTATCTATGGTGAAAATGCTTTTGCAGAAGGAATAGGTGAGAAACTTTCATCGATCGCTTTGCCACCAGCCTGGTATTTAGTGTTAACACCATCAGTGAATGTTTCAACAGGACAAATTTTTTCAAACAATGAATTGACACGAAGCACAAATCCTATCACAATACCGCCCTTTTCCATCTGGCAAGGACGTAATGATCTTGAAACAGTGGTTTGCCAGATGTATCCTGTTGTGGCAAGATATTTGCAGTGGCTGAAGCAATTGAATAATACGACATTAGTCGCAATGAGTGGTTCGGGTGCTTGTGTGTTTGCCGAATTTGCAAACGAACGGGCGGCGAAGCATGCTTTTCAGCAATTGCCCAATGGAATGAGTGGTTTCGTTGCAGAGGGATTAGCTTATCACCCATTGCAAAAATTTTTAGTAGAGTAGTGAATTTGGGGAGTCGCCAAGCGGTAAGGCACCGGATTTTGATTCCGGCATTCGTAGGTTCGATCCCTACCTCCCCAGCCAGTAATCTGTAATGATCAGAATCGATTTCAAGTAACTGGTTTTCTGGTTTAAATCAGAGCATATAAATTTATAATTATGTGGCGAGCTTTGTATTACCAGGAGGAACTGTGTTTTTCAGTATCCAGTCGATAGCAGGAAACTATTAGCCATGTCTTATGACAGCTTGATGGTTTTTACTGGCACAGCCAATCCACAACTGGCCCAGGATGTGGTCAAGTATCTCAATATTCATTTAGGACGAGCAACGGTTTCTCGTTTTAGTGACGGCGAGATCATGGTCGAGCTTCTTGAGAATGTGCGTGGCAAGGATGTGTTTGTATTGCAATCTACTTGTGCACCTACCAATGACAGCCTTATGGAAATATTGGTGATTGTAGATGCCTTGAAGCGTGCTTCAGCAGGCCGTATTACAGCTGCAATCCCATACTTTGGTTATGCGCGTCAGGATAGAAGGCCGCGTTCGGCGCGTGTGCCGATTACAGCCAAAGTAGTAGCCAATATGCTTACCACTGTTGGAGTAGATCGACTTTTGACAATGGATTTGCACTCGGATCAGATCCAGGGTTTTTTCGATATACCAGTGGATAATATTTATGGAATGCCTATATTGTTAGGTGATATATGGAAGCATAATTATCAAGACTTGATCGTCGTATCGCCTGATGTGGGGGGTGTGGTACGAGCGAGACATTTGGCAAAACGTTTAGAGTGCGATCTTGCGATCATCGATAAACGTCGCCCTAAACCGAATGAATCTATAGTAATGAATATCATCGGTGAAGTTGATGGGCGTACTTGTGTCATCATAGACGATATGGTAGATACGGCTAATACACTATGCGAAGCTGCCAGGGCCTTAAAAGAGGTAGGTGGTGCCGCGAGTGTGGTTGCCTATTCTACTCATGCGGTGCTATCTGGTAAGGCAGTGGAGCGGATTGCAAATTCTAAACTGGATAAATTAGTAGTTACTGATACGATTCCGTTACGTGAGGATGCCAAGGCATGTGATCGAATTTGTCAGTTAAGTGTCGCGAGTTTACTGGGTGAATCCCTGCTCCGAATAAGTAATGAGAGTTCATTGAGCTCATTGTTTATGGAATAAATGAAGATATTTTTATTTTTGATTTATCTGGTCGCGGATAAATCTTATTTTGGAGAATTGAAATGCAAATTGAAATTGATGCTAATAAACGTGCATTGCAGGGCAAAGGTGCGAGCCGCCGCCTGCGTGTAGCTGGTAAAGTTCCTGGAGTGGTTTATGGTGGAGAGGGTACTGCGCAATCTATAGAATTAGACCACAACAATCTATTCCATAAGCTAAAACTGGAAGCGTTTCATGCATCTGTTTTATCGTTAAATGTTGACGGTGTTAAGGAACAGGTATTGTTGCGTGATGTACAAATGCATCCTTATAAACTGCAGGTGCTTCATGTAGATTTTCAGCGGATTGATAAGAATAAAAAAATACACACTAAAGTTCCGCTGCATTTCATTAATGCTGAGCTTGCGCCTGGAGTAAAACTAGCAGGTGGCATGATCAGTCATGTGCTCACTGAAGTAGATATATCGTGTTTTCCTCAAGATTTGCCTGAATATATTACCGTCGACTTGTCAGAAATGACCGCGGGTAGTACCTTGCATCTGAGCGATCTTAAATTGCCAGAAAATGTGGAAATTCCTGCATTGATCAGAGGTGATAATCTACCAGTGGCTACCCTCATTGTTCAGCGAGGCGCAGCTGAAGAAAGTAGTGCGAGTTAATTCTTAAATGGGTTAAATGGCCGAATAAATAGGTCGTATGAATTGGAAATACAGGATGAGTTAATCTCTTCTGTATTTCGATTCCCAAAATTAAGAAATCGCAGATGAACATGTTCAGATTGATGGAAAGTTATTGTTGTATAATCAAATCGAGTAAAGAATGAGACTCATTGTAGGACTCGGTAATCCTGGAGAGAAGTACGCTGCTACGCGACATAATGTTGGATTTCACTGGCTGTGTCGTTTGGCAGAGCAATTGCGAATCACATTCAAATCTGAAGTTAAGTTCCATGGTTTGTGTGCAAATGTTATGCAAGATGATGAGCAGTTATGGCTGCTTAAGCCACAGACATACATGAATGCAAGTGGGATGGCTGTGGCAGCTTTATCTCGTTTTTATAAGATCTCCCCTGACCAGTTATTGGTTGTTCATGACGAACTGGATTTGCCCCCTGGAACTGTCAAGTTAAAATTAGGTGGGGGCACAGGAGGTCATAACGGTCTAAAGGATATCATTACACGTCTTGCTACCAAGGATTTCTGGCGATTGCGAATTGGAATAGGGCATCCAGGGAATAAAAATGAGGTAGTGGATTATGTATTGCATTCACCTCGAAAAGAAGAAGCTTTATTGATTGATGACGCTATCCAGCGAAGTCTGATTGTCTGGCCCCTCATCGCAAGTGGTGATTACCCTGCTGCAATGCATAAATTACACACAAAATAAAAAGAGACATAAAACTATACTTTTTATTTTGTGTATTTTCTCGTTTACTAGAAATTCAATAACAATCAGATTATGAGCCTGAAGTGTGGCATCGTTGGCCTCCCTAATGTTGGTAAATCAACACTTTTCAATGCACTAACCAAAGCAGGCATTGCTGCTGAAAATTACCCATTTTGTACAATTGATCCTAATGTGGGCGTTGTCGAAGTTCCTGACCCGCGTCTCAAAAAGCTCAGCGAAATTGTTAAACCCCAGAAAGTACAGCCTGCCATTGTCGAATTTGTTGATATTGCCGGTCTGGTAGCGGGCGCATCTAAAGGTGAGGGGCTAGGCAATAAATTTCTGGCAAACATCCGTGAAACTGATGGTATTGTTCATATGGTGCGTTGTTTTACTGATGACAATGTGGTTCATGTGGCAGGAAAGGTGGATCCCATTTCGGATATTGAAGTAATTCAAACCGAGCTTGCATTGGCTGATATGGCCACAGTGGAGAAGGTACTGCAACGAGAAGCCAAGCTTGCTAAATCGGGTAACAAGGAGAGTATCCGATATGTGGGCGTGCTGGAAAAATTACATGCTCATCTTGACCAAGGTAGACCAGCGCGCAGTCTAGTGTTAGAGAAAGAGCAGCAGCCGCTAGTGAAGTTATTGTGTTTGTTGACATCAAAGCCAACTATATATGTGGCAAATGTTGCGGATGATGGTTTTGAAAATAATCCACTACTGCAAAGCGTTCAGGAGTATGCGGCACGGGAGGGAGCGCCTGTTGTGGCAATCTGTGCAGCGCTCGAAGCAGAAATTGCGGATCTGTCTGATGAAGATAAGCAAGTATTTCTGGCTGATCTTCATCTGGAAGAACCAGGTTTAAACCGTTTGATTCGTGCTGCTTATCAGCTACTTGGGCTTCAGACTTATTTCACTGCGGGTGTCAAGGAAGTGCGAGCATGGACGATTCACAAAGGAGATACTGCTCCACAAGCAGCCGGGGTGATTCATACTGATTTTGAAAGAGGCTTTATCCGGGCTGAAGTCATCGCCTATGACGACTTTGTAGCTTATAACGGTGAGCAAGGTGCTAAAGAGGCTGGGAAAATGGGCCTAGAAGGTAAGGAATACGTTGTCAACGATGGCGATGTGATCCATTTTCGCTTCAATGTGTAGTGTATTTCTGGTTGGCTATCAACGTATGAAAATTACTTGATATGATTCTGCCCCGGTGTCTGAATTACTGAGACACTGGGGCAGATATTCTAGTTACTAGAAAGTCAAAAACAAATTTACGCCCAAAATATGCATCATTTGATCCGGACGAGTGTTATGGGGTCTATTAATAAGCTGATTCATATAGCCAATTTCCCCGGTGGCGATTTTATTGAATTTCCAGCCTAACCCAACAAAACCCCTGTTCTGATCAAAGCCCTTTGTAATCCAGCCCTTATGAGCAGTAGCCATGTTGATAAACAATTCATCCTGCACTATAAAACTAAGATTCTCATGAATAAAAGTCAGTGGGAACGCAAATTTTATTAATTGGCGGAATCGATAGGCTACATGATTGGGGCCGGGTTCGGGAATGTCTTCATCAAAAAAACGTTGTTCAAAGCGGCTACGCGATTGAAATCTAGCAAACGAGAAGGTATCGGCATAGATTATTTGTTGCCAGATTCGATTCTCATCAAAATTTTTCCCTCCTTCCGGGTTAGCAATTGGTTTAGCATTTGGAACCCAGGCATAACCCGCCCAGATAGTCACTTTGTCATTGATAGCATAACCTATACCTGGTCGGATAATAGCTTGAGTAAATTGGGAAGAATCATTGCCAAAACGCCCTTGGCCTTCTAGCCAGAGTCTCCAATTTTTTAAGTTTTCATTACCTGTTACATTACCTAAATTAACATTCGCATGAATTAGGCCCCAGGTTTGAAAATCTTGGACGATATCTTCAGCTTGAACCTGTGTTGATAATAAACTACATACAGCTACTGCATAAAGTTTAAGTTTTTTAAACATTTATTTTTTCCCTTGCCTTTTTTGTAGATTGGTACAAACTTTTAATTTTTTCATATGTCTTATAAATTAACTTCACTCAAAAACTCATTGCGTTAAGCAATTAAAAAGATAAATTTGGTAACTTATATTGTTTCTGAGCACGCTGATGCTATAAAGTGAAACTCGTTGAGAGCGAAGCCTACCATAGAAAATGTCAAGAAAGTGTTAATTGTGACAGAAAAAACTTAACAATTATTGAGTATTGTTGCAAGCAAACAACTGTCATGATTAGTTCTTATAATCAGCAAACCACTTTATAGCACGTAAAATCTATTTCTTTTTAAGCTAATCAAGTTAGTTCGATGTTTAGTCCCACGGTAGTCGGGATGCAGCAAGTGGCAAGGAAAGTTTTTGACGTTGCGGTCGAAGCGGATGACCATGCGGTGGAAGTATTTCATTCTGCCGAAGGTGCATTCGATGAGATTGAGTTGTTTATAGATGGCCTTGCGTAGCTAGAGTCTACTCAAAAAGTATTTCTCATAATCTCGTTTAAAATTTATAATTCATAACATATTGTTTTATAAAAAATATTGTTTATAACAACATGCGGTTTAATAAAAATTGATCGAACTTAGGTAAGCTTGAGTTCAAATCAGTGCAAGGGTTTCTGCATAATTTATTCAAAAACCTTGCACTTAAACAGTAATTTTTACGATATTTACGCGTAAAAACAATTGCTTATACTTTCTGAGTAAACTCTAGCTAGTAGCTATAGTGGATTTTACGGTTTCTGCGTGGTGGGACGTGATGGAATGACAGGCGTTGTTCCTCTTTGCACAAGCCACTCTCGTAACGCCTTGCAGCCATAACCTTTGTCGACTAACAACTCCTTCGACGGCGGCATGGCAACAAGACAGGCGTGGGCGGCTCTTTGTGGTCGCTGTGATCTGCTCGGGGGTGAGCATCATAACGCATGAACGCTCTTTGCCGTCGGTCACAAGGTGGGTGATTTTAGTTGTCCATCCACCTTTGCTGCGACCAATAGCATGTAAGAAGGCCCCCTTTTTCACCGCCGGAGCATCGGTGGTTCTTGATAAAGATGCTGTCGATCATCAACCGATCCGATTCTCCTTCCGCTTCCGGCCAGCGCAGAGAATATCCTTTTTCAGACGCTGCGTTCAGTCCATCTAGCAAGGCGGTTATAGAGCGTTTTCTTTGAACCGTATTCTCGCGGAGCATCCGGCCATCTGCCGACGCTTTTCAAAACATGCACGATCCCACTCAAAACCTTCTGGTCGTCAACACGCTTCAGTGCCCGCGTGCTCTGCGATATTAGCGGCTCTATCCGTGACCATTGTCATCCGTAAACCAGAATAATCCCCTTCATGATCTGATCCCCCTTTCAGAGCACTGAATCGTGCTTGCTTCTCGATAGGTAGCGTGAAATTATTCGTAATTAAAGGGTCTGGGATTTTAGAACTTAATGGTCGCCATCGTATATCCAAAATTGGTATCTTTGCTTCCTGGACTATTCGGAACTTTATCAAAGAAATCACCTTTGAATAGATGGCTAAACCCTATATCAAAGCTTACACGTTTTAAGAAGCTCCACTGAGGATCCCATCCTATGCTGACATCCAGCATATGTCCGAGGAAACTTCCTGATCTACCGGTTGGGTCTTGCAGAGCGGAGCCTACAAAGGTGCCACGTTTATCAGCCAACCAATACGCACGATGGGACATCATGAACCTGACATTGGGAATCGGTGTAAGATTCATACGAAAACCTACAGGGGAAAAAAGGTTGGAAGGGAAAAAAGGTCCAAACGTAGCAGTGGGGCCAAATTCTACCCGGCGTTTTGCAAACAGAAGGTCAAAATTCTTGTTTGGATTAGGATCCCCCGATGCATAATCAAACAGGTAGAGAACCCTGAGAGGCCATGGTGTTTCAAAGCTGTAACCTATTTCTCCATGATGGCGATGCGCAAAAATACTTTGGTCTTGGGTGTCCCCAAATTGATACATCGACTCAATTTCATAGTCTAATGAGCCTCTGGTAGGTTTGGCAAACAACCTGAAACCTGGCGTGGATAAATTACGTTGCCTCAGATTATTACCTTCATTTAATTGAAGCCAATAGGCATCAAAATTAGCCCAGCGCATATCACGATTAGTAACGTGTACACCCGAAAAATAGCTTTCGGGAGTGTTCCAGTTTAACTGTGACACTTCACGCTGGACAGGTCGTGTGCCAAATACTTGGAGACCCCATTTCTCTTTATCGCTTCCTAATGTAAATCGTATCCCATCAAAAGTAGGCGTGAAGGATCCCCACCGATGCCCACCGACCAGGCGCGATTCCCCATATTCCAGAATCATACGACCCACTTCGAATGTTGCACCATAACCTGTGCCTAAAAAATCCTTGGACAATAGATCAAGGCGAAGTTGGGTAAAATCAAAATGATCAGCAAAATTCGTGTTATGCTGTTGTCCATGTTCCGCCAGCGGTGCGCGGAAATCGGTTAGCTCGAGCGTAAACTTGGCCCAGTCGATAATATTTTTGACCTCGAACAAGAACCTGGTCCGTTGATGAATCTGTTCATTACCATCCGGAATAGCTCTTGTAAAACCATTATCAAACACTTCGTAGCGCGTCCGATGCTCAATAGCCAAATTGAGCCAATCTGGGGCCATGGCAGCTAACGGAGTTTTATGGTTTTCCATAAGATCGGTCAGTCTATCAAAGTCAAACCGGGTACTTCCTACTCCTTCCTCCACATTGAATGGGGGGCCATTGGGTCTAACACCATTTCTGAAAAGATTTCTGAAAAAATCTGATGGTTTTTTATCTTTTTGTGTCTCCGTATTTTGTGCTTGTGCAACGATAGCATTGCTACTGAAAGATAATGATTTTTTAACTTCTTTTGCTTCTGTTTTCTGCTCTTCTGCAGCGAAAGAGATACTTCCCCCTACGTGAAATCCAATAACCAAACAGATCATCATGCTGGTTATTTTTTTATTATCCCTCATCATGTTTTACAGCCTCCTTTAAGGTCAAATATCCCAAAAATATTTGTAATTTATGTATTTTGGTTATTCTAAGAAAATCGCAATTAACAATTAGTGCATAAAACCTTATGAAATATGACCAATAAAAACTCAGCAATACAAATATGACAAGCACTTATCTAGAGCTATGAATAATGAAACTGCTCTTGCATGTCTGTATGCTCAGTTTGAAACAGTGTAGCTTTTGTATTATGAAAATCTTGTGATTTTATTTAGAATTTATTTATATTTGTTTTTTTAACCTGTTTTTTTTCCTTATTTAGTCGCCCCTGAAATACTATAGAAACTAGTGTTTAATTGCATTAATTCATTATAAGCTTTCTGAGGTTTATATCTATAAAAAACAACTGGTTAACTAAG